>CAYWZD010000338.1:0-4898 GCA_964462755.1 uncultured Victivallales bacterium
TCATTTTCGTTTCCTACTACGGCACGGAATACGTGGAATATCTGAAAGAGAACAAACTGCCGAACCTTTACATGAGCCGTTACATCGACACGAACCGGCATGACGTCGGACTGGTCGGACTGAAGCGCGAACCCGGCTACCGGCAGGCGATCGAGGCCCTGATGAAGGCCGGACACCGCCGGTTCGCCTGGTTCAGTCCCCCCATACAGACTTCCCTGCGGGTAAACATCCACATCGTCAATGAACTGTTCCGCGAATACGGCATCTACGATGAAAGACTTTTCCTGCCGACCATCAGCAATTACTATGACATCCACGGGATACTGAAAGTCCGCCGGGACTTGGACGCCATCTTCTGCAGCAACGACGTTATCGCCGATTGGGTTGTCCGCGAACTCCGCCGCGACGGCGTACGGGTGCCCGGCGACGTATCAGTAGTCGGCTATGACAACGACCCCGCATATCACGGCGAATGGACCAACAACATCGCCACCATCGACGCACCGAAAGCGCTGATGGCCGAAACCGCCGTCGAAGAACTTCTCAAAATCATCCATCATGAAAATGCCGAGCCGAATCCGCACGTCATGCTCGACACCATATTCATCCCGGGCGACACCGCATTTACTCAAGCAAAAGGAGGCTGATAATATGAACGGAAGAAGAAAGAGATTCACGCTTATTGAATTACTGGTCGTTGTAGCGATCATTGCCATTCTGGCGGGAATGCTGCTCCCGGCACTCAATAATGCCAGGGAAACCGCGCGGCGGGGAAAGTGCATCGCTCAAGTCAAGGAAATTTCCAGCGCGTGCATCATGTATGCGGACGACTTCAAAGGGTATTTTCCCCTGAGTACGAAACTGGGGTCCTCCGGGATATACAAGCCGACCTATGCCGGAATTCTGTATATCACGAAACATCTGACCAGTCCGCGGGTGTATATCTGCCCGTCCGCGATAACCTATCAGGACGCGGAACAATGTCTGAAGGTGAAAGCCTTAGGGTTCAATCCCGACGTCGATCTGTGGAACACCGGCGGCAACACGCTCTTCGACTGGATTCACTACGCCCCCAACAACTATTATGTAAAATACGCGCAGGACGGCAGCGACGCCCCGGTCAAACTCCTCCAGACACAGACGCCGTCCATGAAAGTCATGCTGTCGGACAGCGTGAATTCGAATCCGACCGAATATCTCGCCAACAACCCGGCCCGCCGTGGCTCCGGACAGAAGCTGATCAATACCTACAGTTCCTCCATGGGGTATACCTATCTCCGGCCGATGATGGACCCGCGCCACGCCAACTCCTCGAACGTTTCGTGGGCGGACGGCCATGTCTCCACGGAAAAAGAAGCCTGGAAAAAAATTCAGGGAACCATCAAGAAATACCGCTGGGACCCCCTCGAAACCGATTCGAAGAAGTAAACCGCGCAATCACAGAAAAAAACCGTCCTCCGGGACCGCCAAAGGTGAAAAATGAATTCATATATTCTTTCGTTCTCGTTCCTCGCCGCTCTGCCGGTTTTCGCCGCTAGCCCCCTGTCCCTCGACGGCAAGGCACCGGAAACTCCGAAAATGCTTAATCAACTGGATGACACCCGTTCGGTCAAGGGCGAAATCCTGCCGTTCTTCACCAAGCCGAATCTGGCGGACCTGAATTATGCCTCATGGACGGTCACCGGCGGCAAGAAGGAGGTGGCGGACCGGACACTGAATTTATCCGCCTCGGACGAAAAAGAGATCCTGGCCGCAATGTCGCCGCCGATCCGGGTAGAGCCGGGTAAAAAATATCTGCTGACCGGACTGTATCATACATCGAGAGCCGGCTTCGGCTCCTTCGGTTCTCTCCGGGTTCTGCCGTCTTCTCAAGCCGGAGCCGTTCTGAATCAGCTGCGGGAGCCGCAATTGTACAGCCCGTTTCAAGGCAGGGAACTCTATAACCGGCCCCCCGGCGAATGGGTTCGTCTGACCGCTTCCTACACGCCTCCGTCCGGGGTGAAGGAAGTGAAGGTGATGATCACACAGCACGGAACGCCCTGCCGTGTCGCCTGGAGCAGTCTTTATTTCGGGCTCGGCCCGTGGGAAAAGGATTCACGGAACAAGGCATACGACTGGAATAAATACGTCAATAATCTTGATCCTCTTCTGAGCATGGAAGAAACCCTGAAAGTTCTGGAAAAACGCGCACCGTCCGCCGTGGAAGTGAAACAGTCCGAATATCCGAGACTGTTCGTCAACGGCAAGCTGGCGCCGTCGCTTGTCTATTTCGGCGATTTCACCCGGCCGGAACGCTCCAAATTGCAGGACTTTTCCAAGGCGGGCGTGAATCTCCAGATCATTCCGCTGGGACGCCATCAGAAAATCTGGCGAGGAAACAACGACTATCACTTCGCCAAGCTCGATGAACTGATCTGGAGCAATGTCCGGCGCAATCCTGAAGGCAATTTCATTGTCCTGCTGGATTGTTCCCCCTACGAAAAATGGGCGGAGGAATTCCCCGGCGAAACCGCGGTCGACAGCAAGGGAACCCCCTCCGTCAGCCGCCATGGAAAACAGGGACTCCCCAGCTACTGGTCGCAGGTCTACCGCCGCCAGACGGCCGACTTCATCCGGGCCGCGGTCGGGCACATGAGGGAACAGCCCTACTTCAAGGCAATCGGCGGCTTCTTCCTGGCCGGCAACGAGGACGGACAGTTTTACTATCAGGTCGTGCGCGGCAGTGCGCTGGAAGACGGCAATTCTCCGGGCGTTCTCCCGGAATTCCGCCGCTGGCTGAAAGCCCGTTACGGCACGGTGGAAAAACTCCGGCAGGCATGGAACGATCCCTCCGCGACCTTCGAAAATGCCGTGCCTCCCGTGACGGAAAAACGCTATCCCGGCAACTTTTTCAATCCAGCGACGCAAATGCCGCAGATCGACCTGACCCGCTTCCTGAATGAAAGCATGGGCGAATTCGCGAACCGGATGTGCCGCACCGCGAAAGAGGCCGCGGGCAAAACGGTGATTTCGGTCATGTGGTGGGGACGCGGCGGCTCGATGATGGTCTATCCGCATTTCTCCCAGACTTCGACGATCTTCCCCTCCGCCGACCTCGATCTGATGGGCGCCCAGCCGGGGTATCAGGGCGAACGCAACGCCGGATGCAGCAACTTCTTCTCCTGGATTCCCGATTCCGCGCGCATTCACGGAAAAGTCTCCATGATCGAGGCGGATTTCCGCACATGGACCTCGCCCGTCAACTCCCTTCTCCATGACTATCTGGTGGCGCGTTTCTGGAACCATGAGGAGCTTCAGGGCGCCATGCTCCGCGACTTCGGACGCCAGTTGAGCGTCGGCGGGGGCCTCTGGTTCTACGACATGACCGCCGGATGGTTCAAGGACCCGCTGATCATGGGTGATGTGGCAAAGATGTCCGAGATCGGGAAAAAGTTATACGAACGTACCAATGTGTTCACCCCGGCCGAAATCGTCTTCGTGGCCGACGAGGACAACTATTACATCACCACCGAACAGCTCGGCGTCTGGAACGGTCCGAATTATCATGCCGTCCGCAAGAACCAGCGCGCCATGCTACGGTCCGGGCTCAGATACGACTTCTACTACTTCCGCGACCTCGTCGACCGCAATATGGACGGCTATAAGGTGTATGTTTTCCTGAACGCCTTCCATCTGACGAAGGAGAAGCGCGAATTCATCGACCGCAAGCTCAAAAAGGACGGCAAGACGATCGTGTGGGTCTACGCGCCCGGATATGTCACCGACACCGGCCTTTCCACCGAGGCGATGAGCAAGCTCACCGGCATCCGCATCGCCGAGGCCGGAAGCCCGCTCAAGGACTCCGTCTACACGGAATCGCCGCTGGGCCGGAACGTCGCCGGAAAACGGGTCGGCATGGACAACAGCCTCGGAGGCGTCTCCTTCCGCGTGGAGGATGCACAAGCCGTGCCGCTGATGCGCTACCGGCAGGGGAAACAGGAGGTTTCCGGCGCCATGCGGGACTTCAAGACATGGAAAAGCATCTATCTCGGGACGCCAGTGGCGTTCACGCCCGAATTCCTCGGAAATATCGCCGGTTTCGCCGGGGTCCCGGTTTACAACACGCCGGGCGACATGTTCATTTATCATCGCAATGACCTGATCTGTCTCCACGGGGTGGTCGGAAATGAAAATCGAATCCGGCTTCCATTCAAGGCGACTCTCCGCGATCTGATGACCGGAAAAGAAATCAAGCCGGATTCGGGCGAATTCGTGATCCGGTTGCGTCCGATGGAAACCCGCCTTCTGGAAATCGTCCGTAAAGAACAGAAACTTTGATTTTTCAGAGATGAAAAAAGGAAGGAAGAACTCTCTTGCGAAAGGTCTTCCTTCCTGTGGTCTGTTTTCGAAACGGGATTACTTGCAGTGGCGTTTGTGAACCTTCGCAGCCGCGTTCCTGATGCCTTCGACCATGTCGTGGATGTTCTGTTCGGTCAGGCGCGGATGCATGGGCAGATTGGTCTCGCGCTTGTAGAAGAACTCCGTGGCGATGGGGCACTGGTTGGGATCGTAGCCCATTCTCTTGAGGCCCGTGAAGTGGAACGTGGGCTGATAGTGGAGAATGGTCTGGATGCCTTCTTCCTCATAGAGGACCTGCATGAATTCATCGCGGCTTCCGCCGAGTTCCTTCTCATTGACGCAGAGCGTGTAGAGATGGAAGACGTGGTTGTAGCCCTCGGGTTCGTAGACCGTCTCGATTCCCTTGACGCCCTGAAGTCCGGCGGTAATCTTGTGTCCGATCTCACGGCGCTTGGCGGTCAGCATGGGAAGCTTGTCGAGCTGACAGCATCCGACGGCGGCCTGGATTTCATTCATGCGGTAGTTGCTGCCCCAGTGTCCGTTGTGCGGGATCACGTCGA
>CAYWZD010000339.1:0-4884 GCA_964462755.1 uncultured Victivallales bacterium
AGTTATGAATCCGGCATGGACGTCACCGAATTGTTCGGCGTCAATCAGGCCTCCCTGAAATTTCCTGAAAAGAAATTCAAACGGACCATCTGCGTTCCCACCACGGCGGGAACCGGTTCGGAGGTTACCCCCTATTCCAACATCGTCGACCCCGAAACGGGCGTAAAAAAACTGATCGTGGAAACGCAGATCATCCCGGAATACGCTTTCGTAAATCCTAAATTCTGCCTCACCATGCCCCGGGACCTGACCCTTTCCACCGCGCTCGACGCGCTGGTCCATTGCGTCGAAAGCGAACTGAACATCCGCGCGGAAAACGCGCATCCCGCCGCGGCCGCCTGGGGAATTCAGGGAATCCGCCTGATCTCGGCAGCCCTTCCGGCTGTCCTCGAAAAACCCGAGAACGAACTTGCACGGCAATATCTTTCCGCCGCGGCCACGCTGGGAGGCATGTGCATCCGGAACCGTCCGACTTCCCTGCCGCATCTCTGCAGTTACTCCTTCTACGGACAAGTCCCGCACGGACTCGCCGTCGCCGCCCTCCTGACTCCTTTCTGGAGCTATTACCTCGGCGATGAATCCATCCGTGCCGCCACGATGAAAATGGCGGGAATCTTCTCGAAGAGACCGGAAAAGACTCCCGAAGACGTGGTTGCCTCCTTCTCCGCGTTCATCGCTTCCTGCGGAGGTCCGAAACGTCTCTCCGATCTGGGATGCGCCCGCGAAATCCTTGCGAAAACGGCGCAGGACGCTCTCCTCAATCCGGTCAAGCTCCAGACCTCTCCGCGTCCGCTGGATTCCTCCAATGCCTCGGACATCATCCTGAAAATTCTGGAAAAGGCCTGGTGACCTCCCATGAAAATCATTCTGGCGCCCGATAAATTCAAAGGAAACATGACCAGTCCCGAGGTCTGCGCCATTCTTCAGGACGCCTTTCTGTCCGTCATGCCTTCCGCACAAGTGATTTCACTGCCCATGGCCGACGGCGGAGAAGGCACGGTGGACGCGGTTGTCGCCGCCAATCAAGGCGAGCTTCGCCGTGTGGAAGTCACCGGACCGCTCGGAGAAAAAGTCCAGGCCGGATTCGGCCTTTACAACGAGAACCGTTCCGCCGTGCTGGAGATGTCCTCCGCCAGCGGACTGGCCCTGCTCGATCCCTCACGCCTCGATCCGCTTTCAGCCACGACGTACGGCACCGGCGAACTCATCCGCGCGGCGCTGGATTGCGGCGTCCGCGAGCTGACCATCGGGATCGGCGGCAGCGCCACGGTCGACGGCGGCGCCGGAATGGCGCAGGCGCTCGGCTACCGGCTGCTGGACAAGGCCGGACGCGAACTCCCGTCCGGCGCAAAGCATCTGAAGGATCTGGCGTCGATCGATGCCTCCGGGGCGGACCGCCGCCTCTTTGAAACCCGGATCAGGGTCGCATGCGATGTCACGAATCCCCTTCTCGGCCCCAATGGAGCCGCCGCGGTCTACGGTCCGCAGAAGGGCGCCGATACTCCGGAAAAGATCGAAGAACTGGAAAAAGGACTGACGGTCCTTGCCGATCTCTGGCTGCTGAACTCCTATCTGGAGTCCGTGGACCGTCCAGGCGACGGCGCGGCCGGCGGTCTCGGCGCGGGACTCCGCGCTTTCTGCAAGGCGACTCCCACCTCCGGCGCACGGCTGGTCATGTCCATGCTGGAACTGGAAAAACATCTTGCCGGCGCCAACCTCCTCGTCACCGGCGAAGGCTGCACCGACTCCCAGACGGAATCGGGCAAGCTCTGCGCTGAAATCGCCGCCGCCAGCAAGGAACACAACGTGCCGGTCCTTCTGCTTTCCGGTGCACTCAAGGGTGATCCGAAGGGCTTCAACAGGACCTTCGATTTCGCCTTCAGCACTTCTACCGGGGCTCATGCCTCGATCGCGGACGCCATCCGCGCCGGAAAGACCGATCTGCGGTTCACCGCCCTGAATTTGGCGAAACTCATCACGCGGGGAGGGCTTGTCTCATGACCTCCCCCCTGCGCTACGGCATGATTCTGATCGTTTCCGGACCGAGCGGGTCCGGCAAGTCCACCCTCTGCCGGAAAGTCTTCGAAGAGTTCGATGGAATCGAGTTTTCCGTTTCATGCACCACGCGTCCGCCCCGGGCCGGAGAGCGGGACGGCGTCGAATACTACTTCCGAACGCAGGAACAGTTCGAAGAACTGATCCGCCGCAACGCCTTCATCGAATACGCCAGCGTTCACGGCAACTTTTACGGAACCCTCAAATCGGAGATTCTCGACCGGATCGAAAAAGGAATCGACGTCCTGCTGGACATCGATGTGCAAGGCGCACTTTCCATCAAGAAACTGGCGCAGGAATCTCCCCTGGCCGCCCGCTGCATGGAATCGGTTTTCGTGGCACCGCCCGACTATGCCGAACTTGAAAGACGTCTCCGCGGACGCGCCACAGACACCGAGGAAGTCATTGCGCGCCGTCTCGCCAACGCCAAAAAAGAGATGTCTTTCTGGAATGAATATAAATATGTGATCGTCAACGACGATCTGACCGCGGCACAAAATATGCTTTCAAATATCATCCATGCACTTCGCCAGTCGAGTGCGAGATTCAAGGAGACGCCGTTTCATGAGTACTAAGAAAAAAGTCATTCTGGGAGTTACCGGCGGAATCGCCGCCTACAAGAGCGCCGACCTTTGCAGCAAACTCACCGCGGAAGGATACGACGTCCATGTGATCATGACGTTCAGCGCGCAGAAGCTCATGACCGAACGCTGCTTTCAGACGCTGTCGCGCAATCCGGTGGTCTGCAGCCTCTGGGATGTGCCCGAATGGAAGCCGGAACACATCGAGCTTTCCGAGGACGCCAACCTGCTCGTCGTCGCGCCGTGCACGGCCAACTTCATCGGGAAATTCACCCACGGCATCGCGGATGACGCCCTCACCACCACCGCCCTGGCTTTCGCCGGAACCGTCCTGCTGGCCCCCGCGATGAACCCCCGCATGTGGAATTCCATTGCGGTTCAGGAAAACTGCAACACCCTCCGCGAACGGGGCGTATTCTTCATCGGTCCCGAAACCGGAAGGCTGGCCTGCGGAGACGACGGAACCGGCCGCATGTCTGAAGTTTCCACCATCATTTCCACGATCAAAAACCTGCTTCCTCCCCACTGAAACCAACTGACAGGAATCCATATGGCAAATCGAATCATAGTCACTGGTGGCGCAGGATTCATCGGTTCCGCCGTTGCAAGAAACATCATCCGCAATACTCAGGACATGCTCTGTATTGTGGATAAACTCACCTATGCCGGAAACCTTGAATCCCTCGCGGAAATCTCCTCGAACGAGCGCTACCACTTTGAAAAAGCCGATATCTGCGACCGCGAGGCCATGACCCGTATCTTCTCCGATTTTCATCCCAACATTGTCATGCATCTCGCCGCGGAATCCCACGTGGACCGCTCCATCGATGGTCCCGGCGACTTCATTCAGACCAATATCGTCGGAACCTATACGCTTCTGGAAGCCGCCCGTTCTTATTTTTTCGAACTTCCGCCCGAAGAGAAGGCAAACTTCCGTTTCCATCACATTTCCACCGATGAGGTCTACGGCGATCTGGAGGGTCCGGACGACTTTTTCCGGGAGGACACTCCCTATGCCCCCTCGTCTCCCTATTCCGCCAGCAAGGCTTCCAGCGACCATCTGGTCCGCGCCTGGAAACGGACCTTCCAGCTGCCGACCCTCGTGACCAACTGCTCGAACAACTACGGTCCCTACCATTTCCCAGAAAAGCTCATCCCGCTGATCATCCTCAACGCGCTCGACGGCAAACAACTTCCCGTCTACGGCAAAGGAGAACAGATCCGCGACTGGCTTTATGTGGAAGATCACGCGCGCGCCCTGTATCTGGTCGCCACCCGGGGCATCCCCGGTGAAACATACAACATCGGCGGACACAACGAGAAAAAGAACATCGAGGTCGTCCAGAGAATCTGCGCTCTTCTGGACGAGCTTCAGCCCCGTCCCGACGGCAGGCATTACAACGAACAGATCACTTTCGTGACGGACCGTCCCGGACACGATCTGCGATATGCCATCGATGCCGGAAAGATCAAGCGCGAACTCGGCTGGACTCCCCGGGAAACCTTTGACTCCGGGCTCCGCAAGACCGTGGAATGGTATCTGAAAAACCGCTTCGGCTGGTGTAAAAATGTTCAGGAAGGCAACTACAACCGGGAACGTCTCGGAATCGGAGGGAAATAAGCATGAAAGGCATTGTTCTGGCCGGCGGAGCGGGCACCCGTCTGCATCCAATTACCCGCGGTGTTTCCAAACAGCTCCTGGCGGTTTATGACAAGCCGATGATTTTTTATCCGATTTCCGTGCTGATGCTGGCCGGAATCCGCGAAATCCTCATCATCACCACCCCAGAAGACCAGCCTAATTTCCTCCGTCTTCTCGGCGACGGCTCCCGTTTCGGCGTTCGTTTCTCCTACGAGGTGCAGCCCTTTCCCGGAGGTCTGGCGCAGGCCTTCCTGATCGGCAAGAAATTCATCGGCTCCGATTCCGTCGCACTGGTTCTGGGCGACAATATTTTCTACGGAGCCAGTCTCCACGCCCTCCTCAAAAAGGCGGTCGACCGCGACAACGGCGCTACCGTATTCGGCTACTACGTCTGTGATCCGGAACGTTTCGGCGTCGTCGAGTTCAATGCGGAAGGCAAGGCGGTTTCCATCGAGGAAAAACCCGCGGTCCCGAAGTCAAACTACGCTGTCACCGGACTTTATTTCTACGACAATTCCGTGGTCTCCATCGCGGAAACCATCAAGCCCTCCGCACGGGGCGAACTTGAAATCACCACCGTCAACAACGAATATCTCCGGCGCGGCC
>CAYWZD010000340.1:0-4881 GCA_964462755.1 uncultured Victivallales bacterium
GGTGGTGACGAACCGGACGGAACGGGCGCTTTTCAAAAAGATGTTCGGGCGGACCATTTACCCGGTACTGGCGGGCGGGTGCAGCTCATCCGCCTACGCTCTGGTGCTGTTCGCGATGGCCTACGTCACCAACGTCAGCTACATTCAGGCGTTCCGGCAGATGAGTCTGCCTCTGGGATTTTTCGCCGGAATGCTGATCCTCAAGGAAAAGGGGACGATCCCGAAATTACTGGGCATGCTCCTGATCCTGGCAGGCCTCCTCTGCGTCTCCCTCGGCTGACGCCCCCCGGAAAAAGCCATTTATTTTTTCCTCTGTCCGTTGCGGAAATATTCAAGCAGTCCGGGACGAACCGGAGGCACGTCGAAGGGAACATTTCCGCCGCGCATGGACTGGTGCCCCAGACAGCCCGCCGCGACCGCATACCGCGCCGCGACCGGAGACACATTCGGGATCTTCCCCTCGCGGACGAAAGCGAAGAAATCCTTCAGGATCATGGGGTCCGCGCCGCCGTGTCCGCCTTCTTCCGCCTTGAGATGATAAATGATGTCAGGCGATTTCCGCTCTCCGCGGCGGTTCCAGACATGGATGTTGCAGTCGCCGAAATCCCCGATATTTTCGAGGCGCCCACGCGTGCCGATGAACGTGTAGTTTCGCTCGGAATCGGGCGTATACATGCACTGTTCATACGACGCCTGCACGCCGTTGTCGAGCTGCATCAGAATCATGCTGTGGTCCTCGACATCGGGTTCCGGAGCCAGCCCCCGGATCTCCAGCGGCGGCCAGCAGTCGGGCTGAAAAGAGGCCTTCCGGTCCGGAGCCTCGCCTTTTTTCAGGCGGTCCGGATTGCGGTTATAGACCGAAAGTTTTCCCATGGCCGTAATCCGCGCGGAGTATCCGCCCGCCAGCCAGTGAATGACGTCGATGTCGTGCGCGCCTTTCTGAAGGAGAAGCCCGTTGCAGGTCTCCCTCCGGGCACACCAGTGACGGAAGTAGCAGCTGCCGTAAGAGATGAAATGCCGTACCCATACGCACTGGATTTCACCGATCGCGCCGCTGTCGATGATCTCCTTCATTTTGAGGATGGAGGCGACATAGCGCATGTTGTGTCCGACGAAGAGTTTGGAGCCGGTTCTGAAAGCGGTTTCGAGAATGCGGTCGCACCCCTCGACGGTAATGGACATGGGCTTCTCCAGATAGACCGCCTTCCCCGCCTCCAGCGCGGCGACGGCTATCTCCTCATGATACTGGTCCCGGACCATGATGAACACGGCGTCGACTGCGGAATCCGCAAGCATTTCCCCGGCAGTCGTATAATAATGAATGGTTTCACCCGGATGGTTTTTCCGGTAAAGCTCCAGCATGGCCGGATCATGGTCGCAGACCGCCCTGACCTCGGCAATATCGCGCGGGTAATTCGCTTCGACCATTCCGGCACGCAAGTTGAGGTTCGCCCCAATGAGACCGATTCCTGTTTTCATTCCAACGCTCCTGTTTTTTTCCTTACATGCATACTATAAGATGGAGCCGAAGAAACACAAATGATACTTTTGATGAAATAATAATATTTATGATGCGGAAAAGGGGTCTGTTTTCAGAAGCCGGTCCGGATTCTCGCGGAATAGTCCGGCGGATCGGTAAGCTTGTCCACATACTGATTGGCGTAGTGACGTTTCTTATATTCCTCGAAGGTTTCGCCGGGGCGTCCGGGCCGAAGCCAGCCGCTGCGGTAAGCGATAAAGTCGGAAACCCCGTTGAAAAGCATTTCGAAGGAACCGCGGAAAGTCGGATCGATCTTCCGAATGCTCGGATAAAGCGAACTGGTGCAATTGAAGGTGAGGGTATTGTAGAACCTCGGATGCTCTTTGAGGGCGGCGGACCGTCTCAGGAGGTCCTCCAGAAGGAGGGCGGCGTGCTCACGCGAAGTCGTGGTCGGATACAGGAAGACATCCTCGTGACGGTAATTGGTGCGGAGCTGGAAAACATCCTCTTCCGTGGCCAGAATGAAGATGATCTCATATTGACGGTAAATCCCGGCCAGAAAAGAGGTCGGTGCGCCTTTTGCAATCCGGGTTTCGGCGGAAAAGGCAAGATGGCGGCCGTCGTCGAAGGCAAAAGACAGGATCACATGGCCGATCAGCTCCAGACCGTCCCAGTGGACAATCGCGTAGTCGACCTCGCGGACGCCATCCAGCGGATAGGTCTGCGTGAGATAACGGACATCGAAGTCGGAAACCGAACGGTAGCGGAAATCGCGGATGTTTTTCACGGTCACGGTCCGCTTGTCCGGATGAAATTCGACTTCCGGAATCCGGGCGCAGGAGGGCTGCCAGTCCCGCCGGTCGGAAGGCCTCATGCACGTGAACCAGAGCACGGCAATCAGAAGCGTGACCCCGATGCCGATCCAGATTCCGGCGCGAAACCTCCGATGGAAGAAAATGCTTGCGATCACCGCTCCGAAATACAGGAACAGAAGGGGCGTCGTGATCCATGGCGAAGGAAAAAGAGGCTGAAAATGAATCACTCCGCAGCACCACAGCGCAACAGCGGCATACAGAATCATTCCGGAGAAAAACAGGAGTTTCAGGATTTTTTCATCAATTTTCCGGCAGAATTTCGCAACAAGGTTCATGAGACCGCCCACGGGTCACAGCAGATCGGGCTGGCCGTTTCCGGTGCCGCGTGGATGTCGGGCGCGGGGGGTCAGGCCGAAAAATTTCCATGCTTTCTCGGTGGCGATCCGGCCTTGCGCGGTCCGCATCAGATAGCCTTCCTGAATCAGATACGGCTCGTAGACGTCTTCGATGGTTTCGGCTTCCTCCCCGATCGCGACGGAGAGCGAGTTCAGGCCGACGGGCCCGCCCTTGAAGTTGGCGACGATGGTTTCGAGAATCCGCTTGTCCATCTCATCCAGACCGCAGTCGTCGATGTCGAGCATGGACAGAGCCCGGGAGGCGACCTTGTCGGAGATGACGCCGTCGGCTTTGACCTGTGCGTAGTCGCGGGTCCACCGGAGGAGGTTGTTCGCGATACGCGGAGTTCCCCGGCTGCGGCGCGCAATCTCGAACGCGCCTCCGGCCTCGATCTTGACTTTGAAAATATCGGCGGACCGCAGAATGATGGTCCGGAGGTCTTCCGGCGAATAGTAGTCCAGACGCAGGGAAAGCGCAAAGCGCGAACGCAGCGGCGCGGAAAGAAGCCCCTGCCGCGTGGTGGCGCCCAGAAGGGTGAAGTGCGGGATATTGAGGCGGACCGAACGCGCACCGGGCCCCTGGTCGATCATGATGTCGATGAAGAAGTCCTCCATGGCGCTGTAAAGATATTCCTCGACGGCGGTATTGAGGCGGTGAATCTCGTCGATGAAGAGGACGTCGCCTTCGTTGAGGGAGGTGAGGAGACCGGCCAGGTCGCCGGGTTTTTCGATCACGGGTCCGCTGGAAGTCTTTATGCCGCAGCCCTTTTCGTTGGCGACGATATAGGCCAGCGTGGTCTTGCCGAGTCCGGGAGGTCCGCTGAGGAGGAGATGTCCGAGAGGTTCGTTGCGCCCTTTGGCGGCGTTGACGTAGACCTCCATGCGTTCCTTGACCTTGTCCTGGCCGGGAAATGCCGAAAAAGACTGGGGACGGAGCGTCTTCTCGACCTCTTCGTCCTTGCGGTTGAGAGTGGATGTGATGAATCTTTCAGACATTGCGCGCCTTTTTCGTGAAATCGATTTGAAATTTGATGCTTGGTACTGTATCGTACTGAATGACTATTGTCAACTTTCAATCTGAAAAAAAAGGAAACTTCAATGGCTGACGAGAAAATGATGAAGCTGGCGGCCGATACGGTCCGCCTGCTTTCCGCGGATGGCGTCCAGAAGGCGAAATCCGGACACCCCGGAATGCCCATGGGCTGCGCCGACTATGCGTTCGATCTGTGGTTCAAACACATGAAACACAATCCGAAAAATCCCCAGTGGCTCGGACGCGACCGCTTCGTCCTTTCCGCCGGACACGGCTCCATGCTCCTCTACAGTCTCCTCCACCTCTTCGAATACGGTCTTCCGATGGAGGACCTCCAGCAGTTCCGCCAGTGGGGAAGCAAGACCCCCGGCCATCCGGAATTCGGACATACGACGGGCGTGGAAGTCACCACCGGCCCGCTCGGAACCGGCTTCGCCTCCGGCGTCGGCATGGCGGTCGCGGCCAAATACACGGCGGCGGTCTGCGGACTGGAAGGCACCGGCCTGCTTGACAGCAAAATCTACATCATCTCCGGCGACGGCTGCATGATGGAAGGCATCACGCACGAAGCCGCGTCCTTCGCCGGACATCAGAAGTTGGACAACATCGTCGTGTTCTACGACTCCAACCAGATCAGCATCGAAGGCTCCACGAGCTTCGCGTTCACCGAGGACGTGGGCAAGCGTTTTGAAGCCTACGGCTGGCGCGTGATCAAGTGCGCCGACGCCAACAACTACGCACAGGTCGACAAGGCCCTCTCGGAAGCCAAAGTTTCCGACGGACGCCCCACCCTCATCGTCGGCTGCACCACCATCGGCTTCGGCGCCCCCACCAAGGCGGGCAAGGCCAGCAGCCACGGCGAACCGCTCGGACCCGAAGAAGTCGCCGCCGCTAAGAAGGCTTTCGGTTTCCCGGAACAGGATTTCTATGTCCCCGCGGATGTCCGCTCCATGATTTCCGCCCGTATCGCCGAACTCGAAAAAGAAGCCGCCGCCTGGGATGCCAAGTTCCAGAAGTTCACGGAAGCCAATCCCGACAAGGCCGCCCTTCTCTCCAAAATGCTCCATCGCGAAGCGCCCGCCAACCTGCTCGAAGAGCTCGTGGCCGCCGCGCCGAAGGATAAACCGGTCGCCACCCGCGCCTCCAGCGGAACGATCC
>CAYWZD010000341.1:0-4880 GCA_964462755.1 uncultured Victivallales bacterium
TTCTTCATCGGCGGAGGCGGTTCCAAAACCATCGTCAAGAAGGTGCTCGACAACAATCCGCTGGTTCCGGTGAACGTCACCTATCCTCCGCGCATGATCGCCTACGGGATCGAATACGCCGCGGCCGCCGTGAAAGGCAAGCCCAAGACACAGGAGAAACGCGTTGTCGTCCCCGCGGAAGTCATCACCCCGAAAAACGCCAAGTTCTTCTATTACCCGAATTCCATCTATTGAGACGTCTCCGGAAATCCAGACCCCTCCTGAAAAAATCGGAAAGGTTTGAAAAATGGAAAAGTTGAAGATCCAGTTCGTCCAGCTCGGCCACAACTGCTGGGAGGATTGCACTCCCCCGGAAAGCGCCCTTCAGGCGAAACCCAATTTGCGCGGACGTTCCTACAGTCCGAACCTCTCGGACTATTTCGACCGTAAAATCTGGCGGGCGCTCCTCGAACGCATGAGCCGGAACGGCCTCAATGCGGTTCTGATCGACATCGCCGACGGGATTCAGTACAGGAGCCGTCCGGAGATCGGACTTCACGACGCCCTGACGATTCCGGAATTCCGCGACGAACTCCAGTTCTGTCGCGACATGGGGCTCGAACCGCTCCCGAAACTCAACTTCTCCTCCTGTCACGACGCCTGGCTCAAGGAATACGAACGGATGCTTTCGACGCCCGCCTACTACGCCTGCTGCAAGGACCTGATCGGAGAAATCTGCGAAATCTTCGGCGGTCCCCGCTTCTTCCATCTTGGCATGGACGAGGAGGACTACCCGAATCAGGCCTACTACAACTTTGTCGCCATCCGCCAGAATTCCCTGTGGTGGCACGATGTGAATTATCTGGTTCAGACCACCCTGGACGCGGGCAGCCGTCCGTGGGTATGGTCGGATAAGATCTGGCACATCACGCCGGAAGAGTTTCTGGCCAACATGCCCCGTTCGGTCGTCCAGAGCAACTGGTATTACGGCAAGAGTTTCAGCCTGAACACCGAGGAGAACAGAGGCGCCCATTGTGTCCGCGCCTTCCTCGACCTCGACCGTCTCGGCTACGACCAGATCCCCTGCGGAAGCAATCACGGCACCCCTGAAAACTATCCGGGACTGGTCCGCTACTGCGAGGAAAACATCCCGGACCATGTCCTCGGCTACCTGATGGCGCCGTGGGGCGGCACCTGCAAGGCAAAGGAAGCCCACATTCTGGCCGGAGCCGACATCGCCGGTGAAGGAAACCGCTTCATCACCCCCCGCTGAAAAAACAGCTCCGAAACGTCCGCCGGTTAATTGTGAGGCTTATCGAAGTCTTCCAGTCTTTTGGCCCAGTCGTCATATTCTTTTCTCTGGCTGATGCGGTAATAAACCGCGAACATGATCCCGGCCAGGACGCCGCCGATATGGGCCATGTAAGCCACTCCTCCGCCGGAGGACTGCGTTCCTTTCGCCATGACGATCTGGAAAATGATCCAGAGGCCGAATACTCCCCAGGCCGGAATCGAAAACCAATAGCGGTTCATCATGATCGAATACATATAATTTCTGGGGAACAGAAGGAATGACAGCCTTACCTTCGGGAAGCAGATGGCATACGCGGCGATGATCCCGGAAATAAACCCGCTGGCGCCGACGCACGGGATATCCGGGCGCGGATCGAAAACCGAGTGCAGAATCAACGCGCTCAATCCGGAAGCAATCACCAGAATGATGTATTTCGCGCGTCCGAATTCATCTTCGACGTTGTCGCCGAGAATCAGCAGAAAATAGAGGTTCCCGAGCAAATGCCCTATGCCGCCGTGAAGGAACATGGACGTTATGGCGGTCAGGCAGTAATGACGATCCCACTGCGACGGAATGAATCCCCAGTCGTTGACGGTCGCCTGTAAATGATTGAACGTCAGGGCAAACACCGCGAGACACAAGACCGTAAGCCCCCAGGTAATGAGCGGCTTCCGTTTGAGTATGGGAGCGTCCAGCTCCACCGGTAGTCCGAGCAGGGCGGGAATATATTTCCAACCGGAGTCCGGGGCATCCCGGTTCGGATCGCTGCCTCTCAACGCCTTGTCCAGCCGCTCTCCTTCCGCTTCGACCTGCCGCAATGCCATCAGTTCCCTCACTTTTTCCGGCAGTTCCTTCTGTTTCTCCGGAGTCGGCAGAGGGATTCGTTCCAGTTCGCTGGGATCAAACCAGATCAGCTGACAGGAACAGCAGAGGTCCAGTTCGATCCCCGCGCCGCACAGCGGCAGGGTCACTTTCCGCATATTTTTTTTACAGGAAGGACAGACGATTCCGGTTTCGGAATAGCCGTATTTGGCAGTCTGCCAGAGGATATCGACGAATTTACGGTCGCCGCAGAGGCTCCGCAAAGCGGGAACAGTCATCAGTCTTCCGCTGCAATTCGGGCAGTGGAAGTTGATTTTCTTCTCATAAAACTCTTCGGTAAGTTCGCCTTGGTTGCAGATCGGACAATTCATCTTGCGGTAATTTCTTATTATGCCATTAATTAACTTCTTTCCTTTTACATTACAATTCAACCGTTTTTTTTCAAGAATCGGGGAAAGCAATCGGGAGACTTTTTGAAAAATCAGTGAACAGGGGAATCGGAAACGGCGTTGACTCCATATCCGCGGAGAGAGCCGATGATTTCCCGAAGACGGTCTTCCGGCTCGGCTTCCACCGCGGGCATGGTATCTGCCATGTCCACCGCCGCATATTTGGACCGCGCCAGCGAATGGTAACGCAGAAGCCGCACCTTTTCCACGGAAAGACGCCCCAGCAGTTCGCCTGTCCGGCGAAGATTCTCCGGCGAATCGTTGCACCCCGGAACCAGCGGAATGCGCACCTCGATCCGGGCTTTCCTTCCGGAAAGCCGGCGCAGGTTTTCCAGAATAAGTTCATTGCCTTGTCCAGTCAGCTTCCGGTGCTCGGAGCTATCCAAGTGCTTGACATCATACAGAAACAGGTCCGTGACCGGAATTACCTCTTCGAAGGCTTTCCACGGCACAAAGCCGCAGGTGTCCACTGCGGTATGAATTCCTTCTTTTTTCATCTCCGCCAGAACCTCCCGGCAGAAAACACTCTGCAATAAAGGCTCCCCGCCGGAAAGGGTGACGCCTCCGCCGGATTCTTCATAAAAAAGGCGGTCCTTCAGCAGAATTTCCACCGCTTCCGCAACACTGATTTTTCTCCCGAAAAGCCGGAGCGCACCGCCGGGGCAGACGCTCCCGCACGCGCCGCAGGCATTGCACTGTTCCGGGAGGAACTCATGCCGTCCTTCCCGCATCCGGTGCGCCCCGCGCGGACAGACCGCCGCACATCCCCCGCAATGGATGCATTTATGGGCGTAAAAAGCCAGTTGCGGCTTCCGTGAAATTCCTTCCGGATTGTGGCACCATACGCATTTCAGCGGACACCCCTTCAGAAACAGCGTGGTGCGAATTCCGGGGCCGTCGTGAACGGCAAAGGGCTTGACATCCATCAGAAGACCGCGAACAGGTTCCATTTCCACTCACTCCCGAATGTTTTTCGCGCGTTCGATATAAGCGTCCTGCTCCTTGCGGCAGAGGTCATTAAAACGGACGTTCCAGCCGCAGACGCGCACTTGAAGGCTCTGATAGCGTTCCGGATGTTTTTGAGCGTCCAGAAGCGTTTCCGGATCGAAAATATTGAAATGAATGGACGCCCCGTTCTGTTTCCGGTAAGCGGCAAGCAGCCCCTTCATTGCGGCAAGGCCTTCCCGGCCCTCCACCGTGGCCGGATGAAGCATGACATCCAGACAGTAATCGGCGGGAAACAGCGCCGAATCGATGTGCGAAGCCGAACGCATCAGCGCGGTGATTCCTTGTACGTCCATGCCCATTGTGGCGGAGACGTTCTTGGACATCTCATCACCGATTTTCCGGCCGTCGGGCGTGGCTCCGGTTTTTTCTCCGAAGGTGATGAACGTCCGGGCGGAGTGCATTCCCGCTTTGTAGAAACCGCCGCGCACATTCGGGCGCAGATCGATTTTCGCGGCGGCAAAGTGCGCGATGGCCTCGGCAAAGGAGTCGGCGCAAGCGTCGCCGTTGCCGTATTTGCCGGGGGAATGGAGAATTTTCAAGCGCAGTTTTTCATAACCTTCCCAGTTGTTCCGGAGGGCTTCGCACAATTCTGCCAACGTCACAAGTTTCCGTTCGAACACAAAATCCCGGACAGCTTCCAGCGCGTCGGCCGCTGTCGCCAGACCGGTATGCAGAACCACGGTGTTGTTATAGACGGACCCGTTGGAAAAGGCGTCGCGTGCAACGCTCAAGCTATTCTCGATCGTGGCGGAAAAGACGGGGCCGGGATTGATCTCGTGCAGAGATTTCTCGAATTCGTCCGCACAGCGGAAGGACTGTTCCAGCAGATAATCCAGCTGGCGGAAATACGCATGATAGAAGTCATCGAAGGACCGGATCGTTTCCAGTTCGCCGGTCCGGCATCCGCACTCGATTTTCGTGGACGGATCGACTCCGTTCAAAAAGACCAGTTCCACCGGCTTGAGCAAGTTGAGGTAGATGGGAGCCGTTTTGACTTCCCGGGCTCGGACATCGTATTCGTAACAGCCGTTCACATCGCAGGTGCGGGCTTCCTCGGGCGAAAAACCGAGCCCCATGAACGCCCGCCGGATCGCGTTCTCATGGACGAACACCAGACTGCTGTTGTGACGCCTTACCATATCCAGCGTCTTGTCGAGAAGTTCCGGCGGGGTATTGTCCGCGATTTTGAGCTGAATTTTCGGCGACGTGATGTTCAGCTTTTCGAACTCCTCCAGAATCAGGAAGGAGAGCTCATTGAACTCGCTTTTGCCGTCCGCCCGGGTTCCGCCCAGATAGAAGGGATGCCCCCAGTAGTTGTTGATGGACGC
>CAYWZD010000342.1:0-4875 GCA_964462755.1 uncultured Victivallales bacterium
AATCAAGAACCACAAGGGATAGTATGCACTTCTGTCAAGTGCATACCCAGTAAGAAAATTCATTAAGTCACCGGACAATATCAAACTGGCATTTTCGGAAAAACTCCCCGATCAATGGTTCGGAGCCTCAAAGACGGTGATCGTTCCGGACAAGGTTGCATTTATGGTGGTTCAGTGCGGCGCGGCAAGCGCGACCGGCAAAGCCGTCATCAGTTTCGACAATCTCGAAATATACAGAATTTTCTGAAAATCAGTATCTATAACTCATTCGCATCTTCCTGTTTTCAGCCGGGAGCGGCTTGAAAATATCTTTTCTGAAAGATATATTGGAAGGATCAACAACCAAGGATGATGCGCAAATGAAGATTCTTTCCGGACTCTTTGACCAGATGGTGATGCGCCGCAACAACGGCAACGTGAGCGAACAGCCTTTCAGCGGAAAGTGTTCCGCCGCGGGCGATATCACGGTAAAAGTTCTGAAAAGCGGAAAAGCGTTGAAGGGCGTCAGCGGAACGGTTTGCGGAAAAGCGGAACGGGGTTCTTTTTCCGGCATTCTCAAAGGACTCCCCGCGGGCGGTCCTTATGAGATCACACTGACGGTCGGGAAAGAAAGCATCTCGGTAACCGACGTTCTCGTCGGAGACGTCTGGGTGTCCGGCGGACAGTCCAACATGCAGGGCTATGGCAATCTCTCGGGCGCGTTTAAGAATCCTCCGTCCGCGTTGCGCGTCTATTATATGACCGACCGCTGGGGAACGGCCAAAGAACCGGTCACCTGCCCCTCGATCGCCAAAGCCCCGGTGCATTATAAACTGGCCGGACTGAAGAAACCCAATCCGCCCCGTTGGAAGAATCCCTCCGGCAAAGGCGCCGGCCCCTGTCTCTCCTTCCTGAACGAAATGTTCCTTGCCACCGGTGTGCCGCAGGGAGTCATCGCCTGCGCCCACGGCGGAACGACCATGGAGCAATGGGACCCGAAACGGAAAAACGAAGGCGACGAGTCGCTTTACGGTGCCATGATCAACCGTGTGCGGCGGAACGGCGGGCTCGTGTCGGGCATGATCTGGTATCAGGGTTGTTCCGACGCCCAGACGGAACGGATTCAGGTTTTCGAAAAAGCCATGAAGGATTTCGTGAAGGCGGTCCGCCGCGATTTCGCCTTCCCCGATATGCCGTTTGTCCAAGTGCAGATTGCGCGTCTGGTGAACAATCCGAACGGCGCGCCGGAACTCTGGACCGCCATCCGCGAACTCCAGCTGACGCTGCCGTCGAAAATCCGGAACCTCCTCACGGTCCCGACGATCGATCTGGAACTCGACGACTGCATCCATCTGAGCGGAGAAGGCCAGCAGATCCTCGGAAAACGTCTGTCCAATGCCATGCGGTGCCTGCTGGGGGAAAAGAAACAGCTGCCCCCGATCGAGCTGGACACGATCCGTTCCAAATCGGACCCGAAATCCGCTGAAAGACAAATCACAATCCGTTTCAAAAATGTTTCCGGCAGCCTCAAGGCGGATGGACGCCCCTCGGGATTCTCCATCGACAGACTCGGAAAAGAGGGTGCATTCCGCACGGAAGTCAAGGGAGACAGCGTCATCCTCCATTGTCCGAACACCCCCATTTCCAGTGTCGGCTACGGATGCGGATGCAACCCCTACTGTAACATTCATGACGAAGCGGGACGTTCGCTTCCGGCGTTCGCCATGAGGAATCTCCATATACTCGAATTCAGAACGCCGTTCGCAGAATATCCGCAAATCAGCGAACCGTTCTTCTGTGAAGAGAATCTGAAAAATGTGCAATACAAAAACACCCTTGCGCCTAAATACGCGGTTCAGGAACAGGATTCTCCTTATGTCTTCCTTCCCGACCGCCTGAGTTTCCCTGGAAAGACCGGATTCCGCTTCATCCGCATCTCCTACGATGTGCCTGAGACAATGAATTTGAGGGTGCTGTTCGGCTACGACGGTCCGATCAAACTTTTCTTCGACGGCAAGGAGGTCTTCGCTGATCCGAACGGCAAGAATCCGATCGTTCTGGAAAGCCACAAGCTCGATGTCCGCTGGAAAAAAGGCGGGCATGAAATCGTATTCGCGCTGGCCATGCGGGACGGCAACGCGTGGGGTGTGAGTCTCTGCCTCAAACGGCCGGGGATCAAGCCCACAAAAAGGAACCTCGCTTCCACGCTCATGCCGACGGAAAAGCGCTGAAAAAACGGGATTTCATGCTTTGCACGACCAGCGCTTCGGCGCTGGACCGCGACAAGGGAAAAGCCCTTGACCCGAGAAAAATGCTGACGCAGTTTTCCGTCTCAAATTCAAGGAATACGCCGACAGGTCCGGCTGCAAAGAAATGAAACGGACGGATTATTTTTCCGACCGGTCGAATGCCTCGTGGACGGCTTTCCGGAAATCCGCTTCCGTGAAGTAACGCACGCAGATTTCACTCATGACGGAACCGGTTTCCATGGCCCGGCCGAACGCTTCCGGCGTCCGCGCGGCTTCCCTGAACTCGACCGTGTGAGGAGCGTAATTCTCCCCGCCCGTGATCCCGAAATAGTAATGAGCGCAGGGCATGATGTATGAGACATCGCCCGCGTCTGTGGAGCCCTTTCCCTCGGTCCCGGTCATGCGCGGGATCTCGATTCCGCGTTCGCGCCAGACCCGGATGAACGCATCGTTCAGGGGTTCGTTGAAAACCATGCCCTTGTAGGCGGATATCCATTTGACTTCGGCGGTGCATCCGGTGCTTTTCGCCGCTTTGTCCGCAAGCGCCTCCAGATGTTTTTTAAGCGGCAACATAGCTTTTTCATTGGGTGCGCGGACATAATAGAAGGCTTCGGTATAGTCCGGAATGATGTTGGGGGCGTCGCCGCCTCGCGTGATGATTCCATGAACGCGTTCCCGCTCTCCGATGCTCTTCCGCCACTCGCGGATGTCGCAGCAGAACTCCGCAACGGCGTCCAGCGCGTTGATTCCCTTCTCGGGGGCGATCGCCGCATGGGAGGCGCGGCCGTGGAAGGAAACGGTACAGCGGGAAACGCTCAGGCATCCGGGGTCGGAAATCGTCTTGTGGAAAGGATGCGCGATCAGCGACGCGGCAATGCCGTCGAAAGCGCCGCCTTCGATCATTTTTACCTTGCCGCCCTTGATCTCCTCGGCGGGAGTTCCGATGAAACAGAGCCGGGCGGGTACGCCGCGTTTTTCAAGTTCAAGTTTCGCGCAGAGGACCGCCGCGAGAGCGGCCGCCGAAATCAGATTATGACCGCAGGCGTGCCCCATGCCGGGCAAAGCGTCGAACTCGCCCATGAAACCGAAACAGGGAACTCCTTCACCGTCGGGAGTTTGCCAGAAAGCCTTGAAGGCGGTTTCGACGCCGCCAGCGTTGTCTTCAATCGTGAATCCGTTGGTACGGAGAAGTTCCTTGAGTTTCGCGGACGCCTGATATTCCTCGAATCCGAGTTCCGGGTGGTCGTGGATGAAGTCGGAAACCTCGTGTATGGAAGGAATGAGTTCTTCAAACCCGTCTGGAAAAGTGCTCATGTATTTTCCTCCAGAAGAAGATGGGTGAAGTGGTCGAAGGACTCGACCCTGACATCGCAGACGGAAGTGTCGAGAAACCCGAATCCCCATGCGGCAAAGGCGCTCTTCATGCCGGCCCCGGCGGCGGCGTTCATGTCGGTATGATTGTCGCCCAGCACCCAGGAATGCGCGGGATCGGCTCCATACTTGTCAAGCAGATGCAGGAGGGTTGCCGGATCGGGCTTGAGCGGAAAGCCGTCGTTGCCGCCGATGACATCGTCGAGAAAGGATTCCACGCCGAGATGCCGGAGGATGACCCGCGCAACCTTGCCGGGTTTGTTGGTGACGACGGCCAGTTTCCATTTCGCTTTCTTCAACGCGGAGAGCCCTTCCCGGACTCCCGGATACAGTTTCGTGGCGACGACCGGATTCTCGTAATAATGCCGGATCATGCGTCCGACACCCTCGTCCAGATCGATCGGATGATCGGAAAACGAACGTTCCAGCAATTTCCGCGCGCCGTCGCCGGTGTAGGAAATCACAATGGAAACGGGAAGCGGCTCCAGACCGTATTCGCGACGGGTCAGGTTGACGCTGTTGGCAATATCCGCGACCGTATCGGCCAGGGTGCCGTCCAGATCGAAAACAACACATTCATTTTTCATAAAAACTCAGGCATTCCTTCCCCGGAAGGGAACTTCCGTCACCTTCGGCAGACGCGCAAAGGTGTCCAGGGAGAGATCGCTGAACTTTCCGGCCGCGAAGTAATGATAGGCCAATCCCGCCACCATGGCGGCATTGTCGGTGCAATATTTTTTGGGAGCGAGAATCGGGCGGACGCCCCTCGGGACGGTCTTCTCGAACCGTTCCCGGAGCGAAGAATTGCAGGCGACGCCGCCGCAGAGGAGCGCGGTGCGCGCATGGAAATGCCTCACGGCGTCGAACGCCTTCATGCAGAGGACATCCACCACGGCTTCCTGATAGGAGGCAAGGGTGTCGGTCAGCAGTTCCCCTTCCAGATGGGCGGCGGAACCGTCCGGGGAAAGGCTGTTGGAGTGATAAAGGAGGGCGGTCTTGAGTCCGCTGAAACTGAAATTGAAACGGTTTTCGTCCGAGACGGCCTTTCCCGCCGCGCCGGTAAGGGAACGCGGGAAGTCGAAACGGTGTTTGTTGCCGCCAACGGAAAGTTTCTCGATGACGGGACCGCCGGGATAACCGAGGTTCAGGAGCTTGGCGCCCTTGTCGAGAGCCTCTCCCGCGGCGTCGTCGATGGTGGTTCCGACAACGTCGGCCTTGCCGTCGGACTGGATCACGACGATGGAGGTATGCCCTCCGGAAACGACCAGAGCAACCA
>CAYWZD010000343.1:0-4875 GCA_964462755.1 uncultured Victivallales bacterium
TCAGATGGGAGAACTTCCTGAACCGGAGTTCACCCACGAATTCTGGTGAAGAGGCGTTTTTTTTATTTTCTCTCGAGCGACCAGACGGTAAAGCGGTTATCCAGCGCGAAGCGGTTCCCGGCGGATGCATAGTCGCAAAGCCTCAGTCCATCTGAAAGTTCCCAGACCGAAGCGATTCCTTCCGGTGCGGGAATCCGTTTTCCAGAGCCGTCATCCGGTGCGGGAAGATCGACCACCCCCTCTTCGGAAAGCCTCGAATCCTGCGCCAGCACAAGCGGACCGGACTGGAACGCGATACGGGAAAGGTCTGGAGCCCGGACCACACGGAGCGACAGATCGAAATCGAGCTCGATGCAATCGCCATTTTTCCAAATTCTGGACAGGGAGAGATATTCGCCGGGAAGAACTTCACAGACCTTCCCATTGACTTTCAATTTCGCGCCACCCCATGAAGGAATCCGGAGCCGAAGCGTCCACTCCTCGGGGGCGGAGACATTCAGAACGATTTTCACTTCTCCGCGATGCGGATACCCGCCGGAAATCTCCAGTTTTCCGGAATGTTTCCCCGGTGTAGTGAAGTCGGCTTCCATATCTTCATACAAATGTATTATAATTCCGTTTTCTGAACCCATGACCGCGGAAAGCGGAGCCATGCCGAGGGCTTCCGGCCCCTGCGCCAGACAGCAGTCCTCACCGAATCCGCTGATCTGATCATCCGCCGCGCGTTTGTGCGCGCTCCCCGCCAGCGGCGTGGGATTTCCGTGCGTCCAGCCGGTTCCATCCGGACGCATAGCACCCAGAATACCGTTATAAAAAGTCCGCTCCATCTCATCGGCAATTGCGGAAACACCAGTCACCCGCAGCATCACGTCGCTGTATCGGAGCCATGTGGTTGAAACACAGGTTTCGCCAAGCAGCACGCCCGGATCGCGCCGAGTCTGCCCCCATTTGCCGTATCCCCAATATTCTCCGCCCATATCCTTGAGTCCGCCGATCCCGGTAATGAAGATTTCGTATTTTTCCACCAGACGCCAGTAAGCGGTCAGAATTTCCTTGAAATGATCCTCCGGGGCAACGCGATGAAGTTCGGCCAGTCCCTGAAAACAGGAGGTCAGTTCATACGCTTTCCCGTTTCCGATTTCGGCAGGGGGGACCCCGGCAAGAGCCGCCTCGAAAATATTATGCTTCAGGGAACAGCCCGAACGCACGATTTCGCGGGCGAACTCCAGAAAACGGGGTTTCCCGGTAATCCGGTAGACGCCGACCGCCGCATCCAGAATCGACGAGGCCGCGAGTCCCTGATGTTCTCCGCACTGACGGAGTGTTTTTCCCGACTTTTCAAGATGCTTCATCAGATGATCCAGAAGCCGCTCACAGGCGTCGGACACCTCCATTGAGCGTTCGATTTCCTCGTAATACCTCACCAACGCATGAAGCACGTATTTCCTTCCCCAGATGTCCCACCCGCTCAACTGGAGATTCTCCGGATAACTGCTGATGCATCCGTCCGGACTTTGCGTTGAAAGAAGGTCGCTGACGGTTGCACGGATGATTGTCAGGAGTTCCGGGTCACCGGTCCCGCGCCATGCATGAATGCCGGAACGCACGATTTTTCCCCAGAATTCGCTTCTCCACAATCCATCCTTCTCCTTCCGAAAACGGAACGGGTCCACCAGATGTCTGTAATCAACTTTTTTGAGGCGGTTTTGTATAGTAAGATACAGTGCATTCCCCAGCGGTCCCTTCAGTCGGACCGTTCCGGGAGGAAGATTCACGAAGACATCCTTCATAACAATTTCCTCATTTCAATTTCAGAAAAGCCTCAAAAGCGGCTTCCGCGTACCGCCGCATTCCGTTGTCGTTCGGATGCCACCTTACAGGAGCACAGATTCCTGTTCCCGTATTCGCCGGGTCATTTTCATACGGAGACACGTCGGCAAAGGGAATGGCAAATTTTCCCGACACCTGTTTTTGGATTGAGTTGATGATTTTCGCGTTTTCGGAGTAGCTCGGTCCGGTGCAAGTATCGAACTCCGCATAACAGCGCGGATTCCAGATGCCGATCGTGAGTATTTTCGCATCCGGGTGCGATTCGTGGAGACATTCGAGCATGCGTGTAAAAAGGACCTCGAATCCGGGCAGGGCATCCCCCGTGACATGCTCCCCGCTCTGGAACACGATCAGGTCCGGACGCAGGGAAAGATCGCGAACTTTTTCGAACTGTTCCGCATTCCCGGCTCCCTGAAAAATCAAGCGGACATTCCGATCGGGCAGGGTCTCCTGAATTTTCGCGGATAGAAGATGCGCATAGTCTTTTTCTTCACAGGAAGCGGCCATTCCGCTGACATGATCCCATCCGTATTTTGCGAGAATCTCCGGACTCGTCCGATGCCGGGTGATACTGTTCCCGATCATGAGGATGAGATATTCACTGGAAATTTTCTCTGCCGATTCCTTTTGGCTGTCGGCGGAAAAGAACGGCAGTTTGTCTTCATTGTCCATAAAAAAATCTCCTTGAAAAATGGAATTCCTTACATTCGAACCATTAAATTTTCACTTTGTCTATTATACTCTTTCCCGCCTGTTTTTCAATTGACAGAACTCTCAAATAAAGGTATAATACTCTCAATCAGCGAAGCCGCCTCGAGCCCCTTCCGTCATAAAACATAATTTAATAAAAATATTGTTCTCTTTTCTTGTAAATATAAAATAATAATGTATAATATAGTAAAAATACAAGAATAAGGTATATAATATGATTCAAGTAGTGGACCGGACTTTCGATATTCTGGAGATGCTGGCCCGGGACAATGTTCCGATGAGCAATTCGGAAATTGCCGCCCGGATGAACCTGGGAATTCAGACCGTCAACAACCTGCTGCGCACACTCTACGCACGCGGATATGTCACGCAGGATGAATCGCGGAATTATCTTCTGGGAGCCCAATGTTTCTATCTGGGAAGTTTCGCGGACCGCTGGAAGACAGTCCGCCAGATGGTTGCGGAACCATTGAAACAGCTGGTCAGGGCCTCCTCCTTCAGCGGGTTCGTCGGTGTGCTCGACAACGACCGTCTGCTCGGCATTGCCCTGCTGTCGCCCGGGGAGACCAACCTGATTCATCCGCGTCAGGACTGGTGGAATGAACTGCATTCCACTGCCACCGGACGGGTTCTGCTGGCCGCGCTTTCCCCCTCGGAACGCGCCCGCATATTCGCCCGCACCACCCGTCGGAAATACACCGGAAAAACCATCATCGACGCAAAGGAGCTGGAACGGATCTGTGCTAAAACGGCTCGCGACGGTTATGCCGAGGTGAAAGATGAATCCCGGGCGGGAGTTTCTTCTCTTGCGGTTCCCCTGCATGACATCAGCGGGAAAGTCTTTGCCGCTCTCGCACTTCACGCCACGGACAACGCCTGGAAACGGGTTTCCCTTGAAGCCAAACTGACCCATCTGATGAATACCGTGAAACGTCTGGAGACCCGATAAATGTATACCGGCTTCCTGCTTGCCATACTGACAGGATTCACATGGACCGCTTTCGGGGTGGTGATCAGCCGTTGCGCCCGCAAGGATTTCGACATTGTCACCTACAGCATGGCGCAGACGCTGACTACTTCCGTGCTGGCCTTCCTCTTTTATGCGAATCCCCTGAAAATCGAACCCCGGAGCTTTCTGATTCTGGCGGCTGTTGTGATGCTCTGCGGGTTCCTGAATTCCGTGGCCCAGATGATTGTAAAAATCACGATGGAACGCGGCAATCATGGTCCCGTCTGGGCAATCGCCCAGTCCTCGCTGGTCATTCCCTTTCTGGCGGGCGTCATCCTGTTCGGGAATCGCGGGACCGTCGGACAATGGTGCGGAACCATTCTCATTCTCTGCGGAATTCTCCTCCCCTCCATTCACCGCTTCAAAGATTTCCGGAAATGGCTCCTGCCGGTGCTGGGGTCCTTCTTCATTTTCGGAATCATTCAAACCCTCTACGCGCTGCCGTCGCAAGTTCCGGAATTGAACGATACGGCGGGAATGCGTCCGATGCTGGCCGCATTCGGCGGTTTTCTCGGGTGGGAAGCAATCCGCCGCGGACAAAAGAGGAAACTCACCCCCAACAAGGCGACTCTCCTTCTGGCTCTCTCGATGGCGGGGCTGTCGGTAATCAGTCTGAAGATTTTCTTCTCCGGGCTGGACCGCCTGAGTGCGGTCGGAATGGGAAATATCGGCTTCCCTCTGATCGTCGGAAGCAACATTCTGGGCTTCTCCCTCTACAGTCTGTTCGTTCTGCGGGAACATCTGAATCGGCTGGAGGCGGCGGGAATGCTCTGCGTTCTGGCCGGAATCGTCTCCGTTGCGCTTTGATCCGGAAAATCTGAAACACCATTATCTGGAAAGGAATATCATGGAACGCACACTCAAACCGCTGATTCCCATGGGGGCGATCACCGGGCATCCCACACGGGAGGAACTGATCGCAACCCTTGAAAGTTATCGAAAAGTCGGGATTGAACAATTTCTGATTTATCCACGCAGCGGACTCGAAGTGGAATACATGGGATCGGAATGGCTGGAAATCTGCCGTCACATTCTCGAATATTGCGAAAAACACGAAATGGCAGTCTGGCTTTATGACGAATACAACTGGCCCAGCGGCAAATGCAAAGGGAAAGTCGTCCACGAAAACCCCGAATTCGCTTCGAAAAAACTAGTCGCCTTTTCCGAGCGCAATTCCTGCCGCGGTGAAGATCAGGATGCATCCGCGGAGGAATTCTTCTGGACCGAAGTTTCCATTCCCCTTTTTGCCGATATCCTCGATCCGGACGCAGTGGATTGTTTTATTCGGCTGACTCATGAGGTTTATTTTCAACACTTCGGAAGTT
>CAYWZD010000344.1:0-4822 GCA_964462755.1 uncultured Victivallales bacterium
TCCACTCACTGCAATATCCATAGACACCTCCTTGTTAGAGCGTTGATACATTATAAACCCATGTCCCCGGAATGCAAGCGGGGAAAAAAATATTTCACAAAAAACAGGATGCCGGAGGGATTGCGCCAGTAACCCATTTCCGTTTCTGTAAAGTGTCATGCAATCCATCTCGGTATTGCCGCGGTCCAGCCGCGACGTCGGGTCGTGCAAAGTACGAAATCTCCCCCCCCCGGAGCTCATCCATCAGTGGGGGAACCGCTCCTCAAAGACAAAGAACAGGAGAGCGCCTTGCCCTCTAACTCCCCGGCGAAAATTCCCCGCTCCCCGGTAAACACTTTTGCCGTTTTGAAAATTCCGACTGCCGAATGGCTGCCGGAGCAAACATTTCATGCATGCCGAATGAACAGAAAAAGAACGCTAAAAAAACCAAAAATATGTAAATGACGACTTGATTATTCCAACGATTGTAATAGATTAAAAGAGCGGTGGGATTTTTCACATGAAGGGAATTTTTTCCCACGGGTGGTTTTCACCCGCTTCATCCTTTTGCCGTTGGGGAGTCTTGGACATGCTGGAACATCTTTCTATCTTTATTGAGAACAAGCCGGGAAAACTGAACCGGATCTCCGAAATACTTGCCCAGGAGAAAATCAATATCCGGGCATTCATGATCGCCGGAGCGGGAACGTTCGGCGTCCTGAAAGTTCTGGTGGACAAACCCGGACAGGCGGCCCAGTTGCTTTGTGCACGCGGTCTTGCCGTCGCCAGAAAACAGATCGTGATCGCGATCCTTCCCGATGTTCCCGGCGCTTTGAACAAACTGCTGGCCTCCCTCTCCGCGAACGGCATCAACGTTACGGATTCCTATGGATTCCTCCTTCATTCCGGCAAAAACGCCGCGGTCGTCATTGAGTGCGACATGAAGGAAAAGGCAATCAGCACCATCCAGGAACAGGGATACGATCTCCTGACAGACCTGGAAAAACTCTCCGTTTGACCCTATGGCTTTTTTGACATAGCATGACATCCTGCAAAAAACAATGTAAGGAGCGGATTATGAAAAAGTTTCTGACAAGTGTGGTTGTTCTGTTCGCAGTCACTATCGGCATGGGAGCCGCCGAAAACGGAAAAACGGCTGCCACGCAGACCGTCAAGCCCGCACCCGTTGCCGTAAAAGCCCCGGAACAGGCAAAAACACACTCGCCCGGCTGGACTCCCTTCCAGCTGGTATTCTATCCGGGAATGCCCGCCTACTCCGAAAATTCCACCGTCTACGGACTGAAGCTCGGTGTTCCTCTTACTGGCGGCAACGGTTCCGTGACAGGCGTCGAAGCCTCATTCCTCTACAGCGGCACCCGTGACGTGACAGGCATTCAGGCCTCCTGGTTCGGAGTGACGAATGCCTACGGACTGGGACCGGACGGAAAAGGAGCGACGATCTACGGCGTTCAGGCCGGACCGGCAACGGCATTCACTCATAGTTTCTACGGTCTTCAGGCCGGCGGCTTCTCCTATGCGCTAAAGCCTTCCTGCGGTGTTCAAGCCGGATTCGGCTGCGTTTCCAGAGCGCGTCTCGACGGGTTCCAGACCGGTCTTGCCAACGTATCTGCCAATGAATTCAACGGCTTCCAGTTCGGCCCGGTAAACTATGTCTACAAGATTTTCAACGGATGCCAGGCGGGTGCCGTCAATATTTTCTCCGGGGATCTCTTTGAAGGGTTCCAGTTGGGCGTTGTGAACGTCGCCACCGGAAAAAGAGGAGTCCAGCTGGGATTGGTCAACGTGATCGCGAATGGCAGACTGCCCTTCATGATCCTCTTCAACATCAGTCTTTAAGTCTTTGAACAATACCGGATTATCATATCAGGAGGAGATTACTATTATGAAAACGATGACATTTCTGCTGCTCTTTGGATTTCTCATGTGCGGACTGACTGGCGCGGAAAAAGCCGCGGCTCCGGCAACCGCTCCGACCCCCGCTCCGGTTCAGGCTCAGCCCAAAGCTCCGGCAGCGAGTCAGGAATGGGACTTCATTTCCTTCACTTTCGTACCGGGAGTGCCTCCCAGCGCGGAAGTACTGAACGTCTATGGCATCAAGGTCGGCATCCCCTTCGGTTTCGGTGAAAAAGCCCTTGTCAACGGCGCCGAACTGTCCGTCATCAGCAGCATGACCAACAGTGTCAACGGCGTCCAGGGAGCCATCATTTATAATACCACGAATGCCATCGACGGCCTTCAAGCCAGTTTCTGCGCCAACGTGGCGAACACGGTCCGCGGACTTCAGTTCGGCTGTGTCAACGTGGCGAAAGACACCTCCTTCCAGATCGGTCTTGTGAACATCATCAAGGACTCTCCACTCAAGGTCTTCCCGTTCGTCAACGTCCGCTTCTGATGGTTTTCTTTTGAAAGGAGGCTGCCGTTCGTGAAAGTCATGATGGTTCTGACCGGGCTTTTTCCCGGCGGCGCTGAGAAAATCGCCCTTGAACTGACCCGGTTTCTTCTGAAGCAGGGTCAGGATGTGGTGGTGGTTTCCCTGCTCCGGGAGCCGTCCGGGCCGGAGTGTGCAATCGTGGACGCCTTGACGCAACTGGGCGCCAAGCTCTATTTTCTGAACCTGACCAAAACAGCTCCCTGGCGCCTCTTTTCCCTGATTGGGGTCATCCGGCGCGAAAAACCGGATGTCGTGCATTCCCACCTCATGCATGCCAATCTCTCCGCCCGGTTTATTCGAATTTTTCATAAGTTCCTGCTGGTCAATACTATTCACATTGCGGAAAAACGCCCGAAAGCGGGCTGGCTTTTCCGTCTCGACCACCTGACATTTCCACTCTGCGACGTCTGTACTGCCGTATCGGAGGCCGCCGCCAGGTTTCATGAAAAACGGTGCGGGCTGAAGGAAGGCACGATCCGTGTGATCTACAACGGATCGGACCCGGTCCATCCCGCCTCGGGAGAGCTTGTCTCCCGCCTGAAACAGGAATGGGGGATCGCGGATGCGGACAAGGTGATCGGGTCCATCGGACGTCTCGATTTTCAAAAAGGGTATGACCGCCTTCTGGAGCGTCTGCACCGGCTCGTTCCGCTGATTCCCCAAGGTCGGCAGTGGGCGATTGTAGTCATCGGAGACGGACCGGAAAGAGATTCTCTGCGGCGGACGGCGGATGCTTTGAACAAGAAACACCCGGAACTCCGCGTCGTTTTTCCGGGATACCGCCCGGACGCCTCCTCCCTGATGGTCATGTTCGACCTGTTTGTCATGCCGTCCCGGTATGAAGGATTCGGGCTGGCACTGACGGAAGCGCTCTCCCTCGGTCTCCCTGCCCTTTGCTCCGACACCGACTCTATTCCTGAATTATGCGCGTACGCCCGCGAGAGCACTCTGATAACGGACTTCGACGCACCCGCGGAAGAATTCGAGGCTATTTTCAGAAAGTCGCTGCAGCTTCCGCATTCCGGAAAGATCATCATCCAGACCTGCGAAGGGATGACGAACCGTTATTACCTCCTGTATAAAGAACTGGCGAACAGGCAAAAAAAATAAAAAAAAATTTTTTCAACTCTGAAAAACAATTTGCTTTTTATAAAACGGCGTATATATTATTCGCCTTCGCGCGTGTAAAAACTGGGAGTCGCGTCCCGGTTTCATTCCAACATGAGCGGACTGAGCCTTCCAGTTGCGAGGCGAACGTATGCAATTGAGGAATTCATATAAAAAAACTTGAGGCTGAACTATGAAAGTCAGAGCATCCATCAAGCGCAGATGTGAAAACTGCCAGATCGTGAAACGGAACGGAACGGTACGTGTGGTTTGTTCCCGCAACCCCCGCCACAAACAGAAACAAGGCTGAAAACGGAGATCAGAAGAATATGCCCAGAATCATCGGTGTTGACATTCCCGGGAATAAGCGTATCGAATTTGCGCTTCGCTACATCTACGGAATCGGACCCAAAGTCGCGGAAGAGCTCGTAAAGCGCGCGAACATCAAGCCCGGTACCAAGGCCAGTCAGATCACGGACGAGAACATTGCCGCCATTACGACCATGCTCCAGAACGACTTCGTTGTGGAAGGCGACCTCCGTCGCCAGCTGGCTCAGGACATCCGCCGTCTGCAGTCCATCAACTGCTACCGCGGCTCCCGCCACCGCAAAGGTCTTCCCTGCCGCGGCCAGCGTACTCGTACCAATGCGCGCACGAGAAAAGGCAAGAAAATCACCGTCGGCGCCATTCGTGACAAAACGCAGCGTAAGATCGAGAAGAGCGGAACGCCGCCCGCCGCCGCCCCTGCCGCTCCCGCCGCCAAGAAGTAAGCGACGGCTCCATCAACGCTCATTTCAAATTATACAACCGAAAGGCTTAGAAAAAATATGGCTGACGAAATCAAGGAAACCGCTCCGGTCGTCACTGAACCGGTTGCCGCTCCCGCGGATACTGCCGCGGCAGCAGGCGATACCAAACGCAAAAAAGGCGGACGCTATGTTCCGTCTGGAATCGCTTTCATTCTCGCTACTTTCAATAATACCAAAGTGACTTTCACCGACCTCCATGGAAACGTGCTCTGCTGGTCCACCGGCGGAAAGAACGGTTTCAAGGGTTCCCGCAAAAGCACGGCCTACGCCGCTCAGGTGGTCGCCGCCGATGCCGCGAAAAAAGCGGAAGCCCTCGGGATGAAGGAAGTTGAGGTTCGCGTAAACGGACCGGGCGCCGGAAGAGAATCCGCGGTCAGAGGCATTGCCTCCACCAGCATTGAAATCAATGCGATCAAGGACATCACCCCGGTTCCCCACAACGGATGCAGACCCCCGAAACGGCGTCGTGTCTGAT
>CAYWZD010000345.1:0-4821 GCA_964462755.1 uncultured Victivallales bacterium
CCACTGAAGCTTGACTTTTCAGACTTCGCATTTATAGTAATAATGGCACTGTAAAAACATGCCGGGTTCATTATAGACGAAGTGCCATATTGGTGCCGTCGACATGGATTGACGATTCAAAATTCCGCCTGTTTTCAATGCCACCGGATGATTGGTGGGGAAACATGGAGCCTGATGTAAAAAAAACATCGGAAAAGACTGGAATTTCAATATCGGAAAGAGGTGTCAGACAGTGCCGTTTGGAAACTCGAAACGACCAAAAGGTGCCTTTTTTGGCAGGTTGAACCGCTTGCGAAACAAGAAGCTAAATTAGGGAATGACTTCTTGCAAATGAGCGACTTAACTGATGTTTTTGGGCTCAGATCGCAAACTCTGGCGGGTGACTCTCTCTCCGCCATTTTTACACTCAAATTCAGGGTAGTTTCCCCATTTTATCCCCACTTTTGTTGAAAAGGGACCTTTTTGTCTGTATATTGTGCTATAACGTGCCAAAACGAGGTGCGTGGGCATGGAAAAAGGCAAAAGACAGAAGGGCAATCGTATAAAGATTCTCGAGTCTTTCAGACATATCAACTTTCACCGTTCCGGCTATAACATGAAAACAAGTATTAACAGATGGAATTACTCGGAATGAGGTCGAAGATGATGGAAGCCAGTTATCGCAATACCGGCGCAAAACAATGTGCCGACACGGGAAAAGAAACCGGCGCGACGTTGTGCGAATAAATGTTGCCTCACGCGTCAGGCGCATTGCGCGTGTCACGCGTATGTATGCGAAAAAGCCCGGAGCGATCTGGCTGACCACTCCGGGCTCTGTTATGTTCGGACAGTTACTTGCGCGCACTGTCGACGGCGCGAATCCGGCGCATCGCTTCCGGATTGCGCCAGAGGCACTCGGTTCTCCGCTGACGTTCCTTGACCTTGCCATCGCCCTGGAGACCGCTCACCCGAGTACGTCCCGCGGCAGAGCAGCAGACCTCCACCTCCAGCCTGTCCCATCCGGCGGCCTCCAACGGAGCATAGAGCGGACTGTCATAGCCGCTCAGAACCGCGGCACCATCGTAACGGTCATAGAAAATATCCGGGAGTATCCGGAAAAATGGTGGAGCGTCGAGGAACTTGCAGAAATGTGCCGTCTCAGCGCCCCGCAGCTCAGACGTGTTTTCCTGTTGAAAATGGGAATTTCCCCGAAACAATACATTGACCGCGTCAAGACGGAACTGGCGGCCGAACAGTTGAAAAACACGCGGAAAACCGTGCATGACATCGCGCGTTCCCTCGGGTATGCCGATCCGTATCATTTTTCCAGACGCTTCAAGCAGATCATTGGGAATTCCCCGCTCCATTACAGAGACTCTTTCAACCGGGAAAAGTAAATGGCTTCCGTTGAGTGTGACATTCATAATTTTGTGACGGTTTCTGTTTCGGGGAGTACACGTCAAAATGCAACCCGCTTCTGGTATCTGTTTATGAATGGACATGATTTCATGCCTGAGGAAATAGAATTCCAGGGCTTTCTTTGAAGTCCTAACCAAACAAGCACCCTTTTGATTTCTAAGGAAATTGAAACTTTCCCATCGGACTTGTGACTTGAAAAAAGCCGTCCCGACTTGTAGATTGATTTCCGAAAAGATACCGCTGTTTATTGAACACCGTCAATTATTCCGAAACGTCGATTATTGAAAGACGATCTGGTATTTTGAAGGTGATCTGAGGAAAAAACAGGAGAATTCGGCAATATGAAAGACAACATGGCATTATTGGTGATCGATTTACAGAAAGACTACTTCCCCGGCGGGAAATTCCCGCTCTGGAATGCCGACGGCTGTAAATTAAACGTGATTCATGCCATCACTGCCGCGCAGAAGGCGGAAATGCCGGTTATACTGATTCAGCATATTGCCGAAAACGGCATGGCTCCATTCTTCAACAAGAATACTCCCGGTGCGGAAATCATTTCCGATGTGCGCGCCATCGTTCCCGACGCTCCTGTCGTAATCAAACATTCTGCAGACGCTTTTCTCAAAACCGATCTGGAGGCAGTCTTGCAGAAACTGTGCGTAAACAAGCTCCTGATATGCGGCATGATGACGCAGAATTGCGTTACTTTCACGGCATTATCCAAAGAGGCGGAAAAGTATCGCCCGGTAATTCTGTCCAACTGCTGCACCACGGTTTCGGAAATACTGCATCTGATCGCCGTGAACGCGCTTTCCACCCGTGTGGAGTTGACTGTCTCTGAAAACATCGGGAAAGACTGACAAATAAAAAAGGGAAAGACGATCATTCCCATTTGCCGGAACTCCCGATTCTGTGAGTCATCCTGCGGACGTTCATTCAACTCTCCGGCGGGAGGGCGAAGTTCCCACATATTTTCTGAATACACGGGAAAAGTGATAGGCGTTGGCAAAGCCGAACTTCACGGCCACCTCCTTGATTCGCAATCCGGGGTGACTTTCAAGCCATTGTCTGGCGCATTGAACCCGGTAATCCATGAACGCTTCTGCAGGGGGCAGACTGAATATCTTCCGGCTGACCCGCGCAAGTGAACTCCGGCTCAGCGCTGTTGCCCGGCACATTTCGTCAACACTGAGATTCCGTCCGGCATTTTCCAAGAACAGGGCCGCAAGCACCATTCCCGTTGAGCGGGAAACAGAATCTTTCCGGAAATCCATACGGAGTATTCCGGCGGGAAACCCCTGAAGCAGATATTGAAAAAGGGACTGCATCAAGGCATTGACAAGCGGATAGGTCGCCGCGTTGAATCCATTGCGTTCCAGTTCATCCCAGAGCAATTTTGAGAGGACCGCATAAGTGCCGGGCAGCGGCGCTACTTGTTCTCCCGGAGAAGTTCCTTCCCGGAATACGGACGGGATTTCTTTGCGGTCGTAAACCTTGCGGAGCATGAAATGAAAACAGTCGTAGGCAACATTGCGCTTCAATTCATCGCCGTGTTCCTGAAACGGCTGGACCAGAAGAAATTCCCCCGGCCTAACCCGCAGGCGCCTGCCGTCAAGAGAACATCTGTAAATTCCGGACACGGGAACAATGAGTTCATATTCCCGGAAACGATGCGCCTGATATTCCGCGGTATGCGTTGCACGGACATGCTGGCAATTCAGAAACACGATATGCTCTGAGCACTCGAAATACCGGCATCCATTCATCCCTTCCGGCTGTTCCACATGGGCAATGTCCTTGAAAGTCCGCATCATGTTTTTCCGTCTTTTATTTTACTACTGAAATATATCCGCCGGGGGAGCATTTGGCAAATGTCGGGTTTGAACGAAACGGATATTTCTTGACGAAAACAGATATTTACATTCCCGTCCGCAGAACTATATTGGGAAATATCATCAGGAATCAAACAGGGAAGGAACTTTTTCATGAACAATCCGTTCAAACTGAATTTCATAGTCGGGGAATTGCATTCGAGCCCGATAGTGCAACGCTATCCGGGGAATCCGCTGCTGACTGCGGAAAACGTGCCGTATGAAGCGGACTATGTGTTCAATGCGGGAATCGCCAGATACCGGGGTAAATACTTCATTGCCCCCCGGGTGGACATCAGGAACAAGCACCGTGCGCCCGGAGATCCCGCCATGGATTTCGTCGGCACCGGGTTCGGAAGCAGCGAAGACGGCATTCACTTCGAAATGACCGAAGAGTTCATCCGCGTTCATTATCAGGGAGAAATCCTGCCATGGGTATGCGACGCCCGTTTGACGGTTCTGGAGGATGAACTGTATTTGAGTTTCTGTTTCGAGAACCAGCATTCGGAACGGCCTGGAATCGCACGGTGGCGCGGCAGCGGCGTCGACTTCGACGCGGTCTGCATCGGACTTCCGCAACAGCGCAATATGGTGCTCTGCCCGGAGAAAATCAAAGGGCTTTACATGCGGCTCGAACGTCCTTCCAACCAGTATGGAGATCCGTTCCACATCTGGTACAGTTTTTCGCCGGATCTACGCTACTGGGGCGATTCGGAACTGCTGCTGGGATGCGAAGATGTTCCGTTCGCCAACAAGAAGATCGGCGCCGGGGCACCGCCCGTCAGAACCGAACGCGGCTGGCTGCTGATCTTCCACGCGGTAGACGACGATCCCGGCAGAATGATCACTTATCCGGACGGACGGAAATGGCAGAAGCGGTATACGGCCGGCGCCGCTTTGTTCACGCCGGACGATCCGACGGAACTGACAGGCATCACAAAACAGCCCCTGCTGGTTGCGGAAGCTCCGTATGAAACCGGGGACATGAGCCGTTTCTGGGTCGAAAACACTCTGTTCCCATGCGGTGCGGTTCTGGAAGAGGACCGGAACACACTCCGGATTTACTATGGAGCGGGCGACTGCAATACCTGTCTGGCGACGGTTAAACTGACGGAACTCTGGCCGCGGATGACCCCCTGCTCCCGGCTGGCGAAACGGGCCACAGTTCCGTTCAGGATTCAGGACTGGCCGCTGTTTTCCAGCTGACTCCCCTTTTCTCTGCACTCAACACTGCAAAAAACTGTTGCATTAAAATTAGAGAACAGTATATTAAGCCGTGTTGCAAATCAGGCAGGAGGGGGATCATGAAGCACATTCTCATTGGATTCTGTTTTTTGGGCGCAGTCATATTCGGCGGATGCCGGTCGGTTGACAGCACCGATTCCATTCCGGCGGTTTCTCCGTTCGCCGTGGACCGGTATCTGGGAACATGGCATGAAATTGCCCGGATGCCGCACTCCTTCGAGCGGGGGCTGATTGAGGTGACGGCATGTTATACTATTTCGCTTTCAAATATAGACATTTGCTGATAACGGTGCTATATTATCGG
>CAYWZD010000346.1:0-4803 GCA_964462755.1 uncultured Victivallales bacterium
CCTGCGAGGAATCGGGCTTGGCATAATCGATGTTCGCGCTGAATTCCTTTCCGTGGAGCACCAGCAGATTCCGGTAGCTCACGCCCGGATAGAAAGTCACCTTGTCATTTCCGAAACGTTCCTGAAGCGCATTCATCAGCGCGGAGGAAACCTCGTTCGGGACATGCCCGGCGGAATAATCCTTCAGAATGCCGTCTTTGACATAGATCAGGTTGCAGCGCCAGGCGATATCGTCCGGAGCCAGTTCGATGCCCTGCGCCTTGGCCTCGATCGGGCCGCGTCCCGGGTAGAATTGCGCCAGCGAATATCCGAGCACGGACATGTTGGCCGCGTCGGAAGAGGTCGGGAATCCTTCCGGAAGGGACAGGAAGGTTCCGGACGCCCCGCGTTTTGCGATCCGATCCATCCACGGTTTCTCCACGGCCTCCAGAGGCGTCCTGTTCCCCAGTTCCGCCAGCGGTTCGTCCGCCATACCGTCGGCAAGGAAAATGACCGCCTTGCCTTTGTATGCACTCCTGTCCATTGCAATATCTCCTTTTTCAGTATTGTTTCAGCCCGATAATATAGCACGGGGCCTCCCGTTTTACAACGGAAATTTATTTCCGTGATTTGTATTTGACGTGAAAGAGATTATGTTTACCTGAGTTCAGGCGCATGAAAGACACGGGAGGAGTTTTTGAATATTTACGAGACAATCCGGCAGGAAGTAGGAAACTATGACGGCACGGCGGTCATCGACCGCGGACAGCGCCGGAGTTATCCGGAACTCTTCGGAAAGGTCGACCGTCTCCGGGAGGCGCTGGACCGTCTCGGAATCTCTCCCTTCACCCGCGTCGGACTGCTCGCCGAAGATTCCTGCGAATACATCGAGGCCAGTCTGGCGCTCCTCGCCATGAATGCCGCCCTGATTCCCGTTTCCACGCGGACCACAGCCGCCGAACGCGACGTCATTCCGGAAAAGCTCGCCTTAAATTTTCTCCTCTGTTCCCATGAATATGCTCTGGAAGGCGATCTGCCCATTCCCGGACTCGACGGCTTTTTCCTCCGTGCGCTGGAGAAGGAAATCGTCCCCCTTCCCCTCCCCGACGGACGGGTTCCGGCTTTCATCCGCTTCTCCTCCGGCACAACCGGCGACAACAAGGGGGTGGTGATTTCCCATCACTCCGTCATCGAGCGGACAGCGTCCTGCACGGCGCTTCAGGTCGGACGCGGCGAATACGTGTTCTGGGTGCTGGACATGGCCTTTCACTTCGTCGTGACCATTCTGCTCTTTCTCCGGAAAGCGGCGGCGATCGTCATCTGCGGACAGCCCCTCATGGAGAAGATGGTCCTCTCCTTCCGCGCCTATCCGCTGAACCTGCTCTATGCCACCCCGTATCATTACCGTCTCATGACCCATTCGAATGAATTCACGCGCGAATCCCTGTCCAAGGTGCGCCGCGCCTTCTCGACCGCCATGAAGCTGGAAAACACCGACGCGGAGGCATTCGAACGGAAATTCGGTTTCCCGCTCACGCAAGCCTACGGCATTATCGAAGTCGGACTCCCCTGCGTCAACTCTTCCATGAAAAAGGATTCCGTGGGACGCCTTCAGGAAGCATATGAGGTGCGGATCGCGGACCCCGACGTTCAGGGGATCGGACATATCCTCCTCCGCGGTCCGGGAATGTTCGACGCCTATCTCTCCCCGTTCCGGCTCCGGGAGGAAGTCTGCCCCGGCGGCTGGTTCGATACGGGCGATCTCGGTTATCTCGACTCCGAACGGGACCTCTTCATCGTCGGACGTTCCAAAAACGTGATCAACTTCGCCGGGATGAAAATTTTCCCTTACGAAGTGGAAAGCGTCCTCAACGCCCATGAATGGGTCCGGGAAAGCCGCGTAAGTCCGAAACCTTTCCCCGGATTCGGGGAGGTTCCCGTCGCGGAAATCGTTCCCGTCTCCCCCGATGTCCTTCCGGAAAACTGGAGGGAACTGCTCCGGCGTCACTGTTTTGTTCATCTGGCCGAATACAAGGTCCCGAAAAATTTCGAACTGGTGGATGCCATTCCACACACGTCCAGCGGAAAGATCATCCGTCAAAAATCAACCGAAAGGATTCATGAATATGATGCCCGGAAAACATAAATGGACGCTCGTCCTTCTCCTCCCCGTCCTCCTCTTCCTGACCGGCTGCGCCACGGAATATTTCGTGGCGGCCAACGCCACCGGTGATGAAAGCGGAATCTACCGGATCAAAGACGACGGCAGCGACCCGACCTTTTCCTCCGTCCCCGGAATCAACTATCTGATCAAGGGTCCCGATGAGAAACTTTTCTACGCGACGCTGAACAAACTGCCGGACACCATCGGGAAGGAAGGCGGAGTCGTCCTTCTCCGGAAAAACAGCAATGATACTTTCGACATCATCCGGGTTGCCCCGAACGACGGCGTCGGCCCCTGCCACCTCACGCTCTCTCCGGACGGCCGGTTCCTGTATACGGCCAACTACGGCTCCGGCACCATCAGTGAAATGCCGGTCATCTATGGAATCCCGCGCATCGCCGGCCTGATTTACCTCGCGGGCCAGGGGAAAACCAAACGGCAGCTGTCGCCGCATCCGCATTTCGTCGGATTCGATCCGCAGCATACCGGCATGTTTGTCGCCGATCTGGGAACCGACAAAATCTTCGTCTATGAATGGCTTCCCGGACGCGGTGTCCGGCGCAATCCCAGCGATGTGCTCAAACTGGAGCCCGGCGCAGGCCCCCGCCATCTTGTATTCTCCCCGGAAGGCAATGTGCTGTATGTCGACAATGAACTCAACAGCACCGTCACCTCCTTCAAACGGAACACGGTGAACGGCAGATGGACTTCCGTGGTCACTCGTTCGACCCTCAAGACGCCCGGCGACGCCTCCAAAAACTTTCCCGGCGCAATTCTCATCACTCCCGACGGACGTTTCTTCTTCGTCACCAACCGCGGGGACAATTCCATCGCCCTGTTTGAAACCGCTGGAAACGGACAGTTCAACCTGATCCAGACGGTCAAGTGCGGGGGCGACTATCCCAGCGACATGGCGTTGACTTCCGATGGAAAACTTCTGGTTGCCAACTTGAAATCCGGGAACGTCACTTATCTTCAGTTCGATCCAAAAGCGAAGACCTTGACACTTCTCCCGAAAGTCGAAAAAGTCCCATGCGCCGCCCGAATCCTTCTCAAGTGATGCCGTCAAGCGGAAATCCCGGCTTGGAGAGGTTTCAACAAAGCCGGTAAGGTTTCATCATCCGGTCCAGATTCCGCGGCTTGTTATTCCGCGTTGTTTCCGGATAGTATAAATCCCGCATTACGGCCTGTTCCCGCAAATCCTTCACAGAACCTTATTGACCCGCATTTCCGCTTCCGGCGTTTTTACTTTTCGGATGCCTTGCTGTTCTGAGCCGCGGCGGTGAGCGGCACCAGATAAGTAAACTTCATTTCCGGAGCACTCGGCAACTGCGGCAGGACGGCAACCCCGACGGAGGCGGCAATATCCTTGTCCGGTTCCGGTACATTGAATACCAGTTTTTCATCGCTCTGGAAAAGAAAACTGCCATGAGGAATGACTTTATTGCCGAACACGATGCTTGTAACCGAGGAAAGCGGGAATTTATTCGTATCACTGCTGGTGATGACAACGGATTCACCAATCCGTCCTTTATCAGGAGAAAGAGTCAAAGGCGGCTTTTTCGTATCAGCGGTCCCGTTGTCTCCCGTTTTGTGGATCATCAGCTTATGATACTCGCATTCCTGAATCCCGGGTGTTACAACGACACAATTCACAGCGGTGTTCTCCGGCAGTTTCTGCAATGAACCGGATGCGGGGATTGTCGCCATGAGCATATGCTTGCCCAACGCGGTTATATTGGCAGACGGAATCATGACGCCGTCGACCGTCAGGAAAGTTGCCGGAGTAATCTGCAGTTCCCGTGTCTGAATGATTATGGTGGTATTCACGGAAGGGTCAATGGTGTCCGGACTGACATGAATTCCCACCTGATTGAAATACATGAATTTGAAGACATCGAGCGCGGTAGTAAAATCCCCGTATTCGTCCTTAATGGAAATCTCTCCGGGATTGCCGTTGTTCAGGCCGGCAGTTACTTTTTTTATCATGGTATCGGCTCTTTTGTTGCAGGCGAAGTAATTATCATATATCGCCATCTGGGACGTTCCGGCAGCCGCCTTCATTTCCTTCGATTGTTTCTCGAAAAAAACCTGCAACTCCTGATTACAGTCTCCAAGCGCATCGGACACTTCCTGTTTTGCCTTGCAATAGTTTTCCTTGGCAGTTTTTGCCAGTTTTCCCTTGGCCAGATTTTCTTTGGCTGTTTGTTTTTCCTGTACACTTTTTTCGTCGGTTGGCTTGCAGTTCCCGCACGCGGTGTTGTATTTTTCCTCCAGTGTCCTGATCGTAAGTTCAAGCGAGGCATCCTCTTTGATCCCGGCTGCATTCATGGCTTCTGTTTTGGCCTTGAGCGCCTTGTTATACTCAGAAACCACCGGGGGAATCTTGCTTCTCAGAGAATAGAATATCACTCTGGCCTCGTCGCATAAAAGGCGCAGCTTCTGTGTGGAATTGATCGCGCGCTCTCTCTGCAGATCAAGGATGAACTCGCCTATGTTTTCGTTGTTAAGCGTATTCCAGTCAACCTTTCCGGACAACCCGGCAAGAATACCGCCATTGACCTCCAGTTTCAAACAGCCGGGATCGCCTTCTCCAAAGTAAGAGTTGTCAACCACGATCAGCACATAGCAGTCCGCTACGGTCGGAATATATTCGTTCT
>CAYWZD010000347.1:0-4784 GCA_964462755.1 uncultured Victivallales bacterium
GCGGAACCGAACGCAGATATCCGCTGATGTCCCCGCTGATATTCTTATAATAATAGAGGTTGTGCTCCATCTCCTCCAGATACGGATAGCCCTGATGTCCGGAAAGAATCGTCAGGCACGGGAACGCCTCGGCTACTCCCGCGAGGTGGACCGGACGCATGTTTTCCGGCCCGAAAGAGTGGGTGATTTTACCGTCATAAGGGGTTCCCTGCGCTATGAGTCCGGTATGGAACAGGATCGGCATCCCGAACTCCTGTGCTTTCGCATAGATCGGAAAGTAGGCTTCATGGCTGTAGGGGCGAAGCTGTTTGTAAGGTTTCAGCCCGCAGAATCCCATTTCCCGCAGTCGGGAAACATCGCCGGGGATGGCATGGTCCAGATCGATGTAGCCGAAGGCGAGGAAGAAGCCGGGATAGCGCCGGACCGTTTCAAGAAGCTCCTTCTGTTCCGCGAATTGGATGTCTCCGAGCGAACCGACGCCGGAGAGGTCCATCAGCCATATCTGTTCGAAAACCCCGGATTCGACGATGGCGTCGATGCCCTCCGCCTTGTGGCAGAGATGCGCGTGGGCGTCGATGAATTTCATGGCGGATTCCCTTTTCAGATGTTGAATTTCGGGGCGCGCGCGGTGCCGAAATCGGAGACGATCAGCAGGTTTTTATGATTCCGCGCATGGGTGACCGGGTAATCGTCGCCGGGCTGTCCGAGGGCCGATATCCGGAGGATGGTGTTGGCCCAGTAGAATTCGTTGGATTCGTTCCGGGTCATGAGGAGCATGCGGCGCGCGCCGAGACACTGTTTCATTCCCAGCGTGATGGCCCGGCGCGGGAAGTTTTCGAGATTGCCGCCGACGCCGCGATGACGCGTGGAGTCGATCGTGCGCGTGAACTCGTTGATTTCGAGGATGCGCGGGTCGGAATCTTTTACACCGGGCGCGGGTTCGTTGAAGGCGACATGTCCGTGAATGCCGATTCCGCCGTAACAGACCTCGATTCCGCCGGCTTCCTCGATCTGTTTCGGGAGAGAGGCGATGTTTTCGGGAGTCGGGAAGACGATCTGTTCTTCGGGCATCAGCAGTTCCGGACGGATCCGGTTGAAAAGGAGCGGTCCGATCTGGCCCCGGAAGCTCAGCGGATGCGTTTTCGGGAGAAGCTCGTCTTTTTCATTGTCGACGTATTCGTCCATGAAGAAGAAGCGGACGTTTTTGAGGGAAAGACTTTCATAATTGATCTTTTCCGCCATGATGCGGTAGGGCTGGGTCGGTCCGACCGGCATGATGAACGACACTATTTTGTTTCCCCGCGCGGCCTTCCGGAATTCCCGGACCATTTCTTCCGCGAGGAATTCGTAGACCTCGTCGAGGGTGGGAAACAGCTTGAGCTGTCCTCTGGCTTCGGTAACGAGTTCTTCCGTGGTCAGACTCAGGATGCGGCGCACTTCTTCGGAACGTTTCATGATGGCTTCCTCCATATTTTTTGAGAGTTTGAAATATTTCCGTTTGCAGAAATACTATACGGTGCTATAATAAAAACAGAAATGATACTTTTGAAGCAATTCTGATATTGTTGATGCGGAACAGGAGCGGGAAAATGGGTCGAGTGAAAATTGTGAGCCGTCCGGTGCCGAACCAGCTGCCCCGGTTCAAACTGCCGTTTCATGTCCGCTCGGCGGGAGCCAACGAGAGCGTGTGTACGTGGAACGAGTCGTTCGCGGCGGAGAAGAAACCGTTCGTCCAGATTTTCTGGACATGCAAAGGGACGGGGGAGGTCATGCTCCGCGGACAGAAGATCGTCTTGCGGGAAGGGGATTTCTTTTATCACCTGCCGGGGGAGGAGCACCGGCACCGGACTATCGGGAACGTCTGGCATTATCATTGGTTCACGTTCGACGGTCCGGGCGCCGCGGATTTCATGAAGGCCTACGGCTACGAGCAGTGCGCCCGGTATGCGGGAGAGTGTCCGGTTACGCTGTTTTCCGAGCTGGAACTGCTTCTTCAGGAAAGAACTCCGTATGCGCAGCGGCACGCGATTTCGGTCGCGACGGAAATTCTGGCTCTGGCGGGAGGCCCTCCGAACGCCGCATCCGGTGCGGACCCGGTCCGGCGCTTCATCGAAATCGCTCGGGAAACGCTGTCGGGCGGACGCCTGAGCGCGGAGGAAATCGCGTCGGAGCTGGGGATTCACCGGACCACGCTCAACCGTCTTTTCAAGGCGCGGACGGGCAAGAGTCCGGGCGACTATCTGAGGGAACTCCGGGTCCAGCATGCGCTGTCCCTTCTGCGGGATACGGACCTGCCGGTCAAGGCGATTGCCGAGGGGAGCGGCCTGCCGTATGCGAGTTATTTCTGCCGCATGGTCCGGAAGCTCACGGGAATGACTCCCGCCGAATATCGCCGGAACAGCGGCCCCTCGGCAAAGGAGAAGACAGGCTCTCTTTAACCGATTTTTCATGGACCGCCGGTTGATTTTCCCTGTATTTGAAGTATATTTCCCCATGCAATAACCTAGGAGGGCTCACACTATGTATGATGAATCGTCTTTTGAAGTCAAAGAAGGAAGCCGGAGCGCCGGTTTGATGTCCTGTCTCGCCAATGTCTATTGGTGGATGACGTTTGCTCTGATGATCAGCGCACTGTCGGCGTATCTGGTCGGGACATCGCCGCAGCTGGCCAAGCTGTTTATCGGAAACCGGATTCTTTTCTTCATCCTGATTTTCGCGGAGCTGGGGCTGGTGCTCTGGATTTCCGCCGGAATCAACAAAATGACGGCTTCCACCGCGACCGCGCTGTTCATTCTGTATGCGGCTGTAAACGGGCTGACGCTGTCGTTTATTTTCATCGCGTATTCCGTCAAGGTGATCGCCATGACGTTCGCCGTGACCGCCGGAACCTTTGCCGCGATGGCGGTGGTCGGCACGGTCACGAAGAAGGATCTGACCAGCTACGGCAACCTTTTCTTCATGGCGCTGATCGGGTTGATCATCGCGTCGATTGTGAACATGTTCTGGGCGAACAGCACGCTCTACTGGATCTGCACCTACGCGGGTGTCCTGATCTTCGTCGGCCTGACCGCCTATGACGCCAACCGCATCAAACAGATGTATCTGGAGATAGGAACTGACAACCCGGAGGCGGTCCGCAAGGTGGCGGTCCTCGGGGCGCTGGCCCTCTATCTTGACTTCATCAACCTGTTCCTCTATCTGCTGCGCATTTTCGGCCGTCGCGACTGAGCCGCAGGAAATGGGAAAAAAACAGCCGGAAAACAGTCCTTTCCAAGCTCTTTTCGAAGGACGCATGGCCGATCCGCATTCCGTTCTGGGAATGCATACGGAAAAAAACTCCGTCGTGGTCCGCGTCTACGATCCGGAGGCGGAATCGGTTTCCATCCTCGCGTTCGGCAAGCGGACGCCGATGGAAAAGACCGCCCCGGAGGGACTGTTCTCCCTTTCCTTCCCCCGGCGCAAAAGCCATTTTGCGTATGAGGTGGAAAAAACTTTCCCGGGCGGAGTTTCCTTCGTTTCCGAAGACCCGTATCACTTTCTGCCCGGGATCGGGGAGATGGACCTTTATCTCTTCAACGAGGGCAAGCACCAGCGCATTTACGATGTCCTCGGGGCTCATCCCCGGAAGATGGGCGATGTCGAGGGCGTCCTTTTTGCCGTGTGGGCGCCGAACGCACAGCGGGTGTCCGTCGTAGGCGATTTCAACTGCTGGGATGGCCGCCGTCACATGATGCGCCGGATGGGGGTTTCCGGAGTCTGGGAGCTGTTCATTCCCGCCCTTCAGCCGGGGGACCTCTATAAATTCGAGATCCGCACTGTTTCCGGCGACATCATCACGAAGCTGGACCCCTACGCCCAGCGCACGGAACTCCGGCCGGGCAACGCCGGACGCATTCCCTCCGCCGCGGCGTTTCACTGGACCGATTCCGCGTGGATGAACTCCAGACAGAAGAAAAATATTCTGAACCAGCCTGTTTCTATCTATGAGGTCCACCTTTCCTCGTGGCGCGGACCCGGTCTTCCGGAACTGCCTCCGGCTTCGGACGATCCCGCCAACCGGGACGATTTTCACAATTACCGGGAGCTGGCTCACGCACTCGCGAAATATGTGCTTGAAATGGGCTACACTCATATCGAGCTCCTGCCGGTCTGCGAACATCCGCTGGACCAGTCGTGGGGGTATCAGGTCACCGGCTTTTATTCTCCGACCGCCCGCTACGGCTCTCCGGAGGATTTCGCTTATTTCGTCAACCACATGCACGAAAACGGCATCGGCGTGATTCTGGACTGGGTTCCCGCGCATTTCCCGAAAGACAGTTTTTCCCTTGGCCGTTTCGACGGTACGGCGCTGTATGAGCATGCCGATCCCCGGCAGGGCGAACAGCGCGACTGGGGCACCTACATCTTCAATTTCGGACGCAACGAGGTCCGCAACTTCCTGACCGGCAGCGCCCTCTACTGGTTCGAGCGTTTCCATGTGGACGGTCTCCGGGTGGACGCCGTGGCTTCCATGCTGTATCTGGATTATTCCCGCAAGGCGGGTGAATGGATTCCGAACCGCTACGGCGGCAACGAAAATCTCGAGGCGATCTCCTTCCTCAGGAGCCTGAACGAGCTGGCGCACGAGCTTTTCCCCGGAATCATGATGGTGGCGGAGGAATCCACGGCGTTTCCGGGCGTTTCCCGTCCGGTTTATCTGGGCGGGCTCGGCTTCACCTTCAAGTGGAACATGGGCTGGATGCACGACACTCTGGAATACTACTCGCTCGATCCGATCTACCGCA
>CAYWZD010000348.1:0-4753 GCA_964462755.1 uncultured Victivallales bacterium
CCTTGTTGGCATAACGGAAATACATGTCCGACCAGATGATCGGTTCCAGCTTGAGCTTGTCGCAGATGCCGCAGACCCGGTCCAGATGGCGGTTGTAAATGCGGAAGGGCGACTCGTATCCATGAAGATCCATGAACCGGCCCCGGCCGAGATCGTGCGTTTCGTCCATGCCCAGATGTATCCTGCGCGATTCCAGCGCCTCGCTCCAGAAAGAGATCATTTTTTCGAGAAGCTCATAAGATTTCGGTTCATCGACCAGGATGACATTGGCGGTATCCGTGACCGGAGCATACGCGGGCCAGCGCAGAATCGGCTCCAGATGTCCGAGCGCCTGAATCGAAGCAATGATCTCGATCTTCAAGGTTTTGGCATACGCATCCACTTCCTTCATCTCTTCTTTGGAATACGCGCCGCGCATGTAGCCGAAGTAGGGCTCGCCCGGAACCTGATAGGCGTCCTTCGTGTAGAGCATCGCCATGTTGTATCCCATCAGGGCCAGACGGCGCAGCCAGCGTTTGAAAGAATCGACCTTCATTACGGAGCCTCGGGTGCAATCGAAGAGAATCCCATAGGTTTTGAAAGTGATCCTTTCATCACATTCCTGCCGGGAAAGCGCATACGCCACGCCTCGGGCGGCGATGGAATCGCGTCCGTAGGACACATGGAAACTTTCGTCGCGCCGGGTCACCCGCAAGACTTCGGGATCGCTGCTTTTTTCAAACGTCAGGTTCACGCCTCCGTTCCCTTCCCGGAGCGGATATTCAGAGCCAAGCGTCCGCAACACGGAGTGGAGTTCGGCGGAAGTCGTTTTCGGATTCCAGGTCAGATTCATTTACAGTCCTTTCATTCTCAGGATTCAGTAGGCTTTGGTTTGAATGGATAATTTCCGCCGGATCATTTCCGCTGTGACCGCGGAAAGTTCGAAGGCGTGTTTTTCATTTTGTTTCGGGACTCCGAATCCGAAAGCCGCGGCCGGATATCCGGGCAGCTGGATCAGATGTCCTATGATCGAGAGAACCCCTTCGGGAAAAATAGTGAAGCCGTCCGCGCGGATTTTATCCAGCAGTTCTTTCGGATACGGCTTCACTCCGATGGAAGCGATGATTTTCCGGGCTTCCCGGTCTTCGAGCGAAGCAATCAGCAGACGTCCGGTTGCCGTGACCCAGTGGTCTTCAAAAGTGAAATGGTCCCAAGGCCGGGCCGTCGCGCTGCTGAGATTGTAGCAAAGCATGATGCGGCGCCCCTCGTGCATGACCGCCAGATTCACCTGACAGCGCAATTCCTCGGAAAGCTGGCGGATCGGTTCTGAAGCCGCCTTCGCCAGACGTTCATACGGATGGCTCCGGGTGCCGAGGGAAATTGTCATCGGCCCCGGCAGATACCCTTCCTTGCGTGAAACCTTGACGAGATATCCGCGGTCCACGAGCTCCCCCATGATGCGGGTGCAGGTGGCAAGGTTCACCCCGACCGCTTCCGCCGCATCGCTGGGCGTCACCTTGCGTCCGTTCTGCAAAACCACATACTCCAGAATATCAAATGTTTTGTGCAAAGATTTCATAATATGAAATTATAATTCCTTTTTGTGATAATATAATAGCACATCATAAAATAAAAAACAAGGGGGCATCTTTGAAAAACGACAAAAAAAATCCGGGAAATCATCTCCTCCCGGAAGAGATGGAGATTTTCCCGGATGCTGTCATGAAAAAAATATCAGTCGACCGTTTCCACCACGATGTCCTTGAATTCCGTTTCCGGGGCGCCTTTTGCGCCGTAGTTCATATACATCATGATCCGTGCGGACTTGGTTCCGGGCCACCACTGGCTGGATGGATTTCCGGTTTTCGCATGGCTGGAGATGATTCCGCTGAAGGATTGCCAGTCGGCGGAGGTTTTACGGCCTGTCGCTCCGTTGTAAATATAGGTGGCGCCGTGGGTCTGCTGGCGGATTTTGGTCCCTTCCGCATAGGCTTTCTTGAGAGGCGTTTTCAGCGTGACTTCCCAGACGCCGTTCTTGTTTTCAATTTTCCCGGGAACGGCGGCAACGATTTCCATATTCGGAAGGTCGGAGAAATCCGGCTTCACATTGAACGCCACCACTCCGAAGTTCGCCTTCATGTTCCATTTGGAAGCATCCTTGACGCTCAGGACTGTATCACCGATCTTCGCCGCCTTCACCAGCTCTGTCTCGGTCTTCGGAATACAACTGACCGACGCCGATGAAACCGTGACGTTTTTCGCATCGTACGGGACATAGCCGAAATAGAGTGCAGTCGGCTCGGCTCCCGGCTTCGCGCGGAACTTCCCTGATATCTTGTATTTCTTGCCGGATTCTACCGGAAACGTCTTGTCTGAAAAGACCCCCATGGAAGTTCCCTTGCAGGTGAAAACCCCGTCTGAGCAAGTCAGGTTTGAATTCTTCTGAAAGTCTTTCAGTTCGACCGGTTTCAGGACTTCCGCAGCAAAAGCCGTAGTGAAGCCGACAGACAACAACACGATCGCGAGGTTGGACCCCATTCCCATTTTTTTCTCCTTACATTTATTATTACAATATAAGGAAACCTTGCCGGAAGGTCTCCTGAAATGAAATCACGGAAGCAGCGTCAGTCGACGGTTTCCACCAGGATATCCTTGAATTCAGCTACGGGTGCATTTTTTGCTCCATAGTTCAGGAGAAGCACGATCCGCGCCTTTTTGGTTCCGGGCCACCACTGGGCGGAGGTACTCCCGCTTTTCGCAAGTCCGGAAATCTCCCCGGAAAACTTCTGCCAGTCGGCGGAATTCCTGCGATAGGCAGCTCCTGTATAGATGAAGGTTCCGCTGTCCGTGTGCTGGCGGAGCACAGTCCCTTTCGCATACGCTTTTTTCAAGGGCGCCTTCAATGAAATTTCCCAGACCCCGCCCTTGTTTTCAATTTTTCCCGGAACGGCATCGACAAAATCCATGTTCGGAAGGTCGGAAAAATCGGGTTTCGCATTGAACGCGACAACCGGATATTTCGACGGTTTGTTCCATTTGGAAGCATCTTTGACTTTCAGGACGGTATCCCCGGCTTTGGCCGGTTCGGCCAATTCCGTCAAAGTGCCGGGAAAGAAACAGACCATCCGGGGAACGATCGGCACATTTTTCTCATTGCAGGGTGCGAAACCAAAGTAGAAGGCGGTCGGTTCCGTCCCCGGTTTCGCACGGAAATTCCCGGAAATCTTATATTTTTTGGAAAGATCGACCGGAAACGTCTGTGCGGAAAACACAGTGGTCTGTCCTTTAGCGGAAAGGATTCCGTTTTCGGCCGTGAGCGCCGCATTTTTCTGGAAGTCTTTCGTTTCAGCCGGTTTCAACACTTCCGCCGCATAAACCGTCGAGGCGCAGGCAACAATCATTACGGTAACCGCAAATCTGGTTCCCAGTTTCATTTTTTCTCTCCCATATTGTTTTGAGTTAAAGAAACAGGTGGTTTTCCCATAATGAGTTCATAATAACGGCAAAACAGAATTTTTCAAGTTCTTTTGGCACTCAGCAGGGATGTTTTTCCGTTTTTTTCAGGAATCAGCCGGACGAATGATGCTTTCTGAGTTCAACCGATACTCTTTCGATGAAAAAAGCCGTACCGGAAATCTCCCGGACGGCTTTTAAAACGGTATTGCAGACAAAAACCTCAGTCGACGGTTTCCACCAGAATATCCTTGAATTCCGTGACGCCGTTTTTTGATCCGAAGTTCATCAGGATCAGGACACGGGCGGACTTTGTGCCCGGCCACCACTGATTCGAAACGGCTCCGGCTTTCGCCTGTCCGGAAATGACTCCGGAAAACGACTGCCAGTCTTTGGAGGTCTTGCGGGCTGCCGCTGCGTTGTAAATATAGGAGGCGGCGTATGTCTGCTGTCGAACCGGAGTTCCTTTCGCATAGGCTTTTTTGAGGGGAGTCTTCAGCGGAACGTCCCAGACTCCGTTCTTATTTTCAATCTTGTCGGAAACAAGGTTGGCAATGTCGCCGTTGGGCAGATCGGAAAGGTCCGCCTTCGTGTTGAATACGACGACCCCGTATTTTGCCTGCTTGTTCCACTTGGATGCGTCTTTAATCTTCAGGACGGTATCCCCGGCCTTGGCGGCTTCAGCCAGTTCCGTATCCGTGTTCTGAATGGGAGAAATCATCACCGAATTGATCGGAATTCCCTTGTCATCCAACGGCGCATATCCCAGGAAAAGAGTGGTCGGCGCGGTTCCGTCTTTTGCGCGGAACTTGCCGGAAAGCCTGTATTTCTTAGTGGTATCGACGGGAACCGCCTTTTCCGAGAAAATGGATGTCTGGCCCTTGACGGTGAGGACTCCGTTTTCGGAAGTCATCGCCGCATTCTTCTGGAAGTCTTTCGTTTCGGTCGGCTTCAATACTTCCGCCGCAAAGACGGTTGTTGCACAGCCGACAGTCAACAGTGCGATCGCGAATTTTGATCCCATTCCCATTTTCTTTTCTCCTTATGCTGATTATAGAGTCAGGGGGCGATACAGAATCAGGGTTACAGCCCATAATACTTGCGGAAACGGAAAAAATCAAGCGCCGCACCGTCTTCAAAAGATTTTTTTCGGGAATTTTCCCTTTTGTTAATCGGAAACCGCATAAGGAAAAACTCCCGTCCCGCGGCGGAAATGCCGGGAAACGGGAGTTTTTGTTTTGAGGTCAGTAAAAAAATTACAGGGCGAAACCGTTTTCCTTGAGGTAACGGTAGCTCTTTTCGACTGCGGTGAACATGTCGG
>CAYWZD010000349.1:0-4742 GCA_964462755.1 uncultured Victivallales bacterium
ATGATGATCTTCTTGGCCAGCGCCACATTGGCGATGAAGTTGTCGATGATCATGGAGACGGTCACGTGATCGTGTTCGTCATGCCAGGAGTCGTAATCGGTGACCATGGCCACCGTCGAGTAGCAGATTTCCGCCTCGCGCGCCAGCTTGGCTTCCGGAAGATTGGTCATTCCGATCACGTCGAATCCGAGCGAATGATAGCACTTCGATTCGGCGGCGGTGGAGAAGGCGGGACCTTCCATGTTCACATAGGTTCCCTTGCGGTGGACCATGCTGCGGCGTCCGCCGCTCTCCGGAAGTTCGGACAACGCTTTCTGGGCCGCGTTCACCGCCAGGGAAGCCATGCACGGACAGATCGGATGGGCGAAGGCGATATGCGCCACCACGCCATCTCCGAAAAAGGAGTGGGAAGCGGAACTTTTGGTCCGGTCGTAGAACTGGTCGATGATCACCACATCGCGCGGGACATACTGTTCCTGAAGGCTGCCGACCGCGGAAATGCTCAGGATGTGGGTCACTCCCAGCGTCTTGAGCGCATAGATGTTGGCGCGATGGTTGAGTTCGGACGGCATGATCGTATGCCCTTTGCCGTGCCGGGGCAGGAAAAAGAGGGTGGTCCCCCCGATAACGCCCTCCATAATCGGGGCGGAAGGTTTCCCGAACGGCGTGTCGACTTCATGCATTCCAACCGGTTCGATGTGATCGATTTTCTCCAGTCCGCTTCCGCCGATGATTCCCAGTTTCATTCTCCGCGCTCCTTCCTTATTTTTATTGAGACACTCGAGGAAATTATACCATCTTTTCCCCCTTTTTCAACTTGTTTTTCAAGATATGGGGTGAAAAATGGGCAACAGAGGGTTGCAATCTCGTATTGGCGTATTATCTTTTTCCAAAGTGCATCCTTGAAAAAAACGGGAGAAATAATGAACTTCTTTATGAAAACGCTTCTGTGTGCCGTTGCACTCACGGCATTTTTCCCGGGCTTCTGTGATGATTTCGAAGATCTGATTCAGGCGTCCGCCACCATCGCCAACAACTACAACGGAGCCATGGACGCGCCCAGGACGCGCTTCGATCAGGAATACCGGGCGCATCTCCAGAATTTCAAGCGGCTCGCCGGAAATGTCCAGGCGGTGATCCGGAACCTGAACCTCGGGCAGGACTTCAATTTTCCCGCCATCGCCAATGAGCTGGAAACCATCTACACGGGCAATTCGGGACGCGCCTCCAAGAAGCAAAGTCCGTCGCACAAGGAAAATCTGCCCTATTCTTCCTCGCCCGAAGGTCTTTTGAAAGCGCTCCAGTTCGACATCAACGAGCTGCGCAAAATGGATTTCACCACGGAGGACGGCGGTTCCATCAAAGCCTCCCTTGAAACCCGCCGTAAACTCAAGGAATTCGAGCGGCTCTACAATTTCTTCCGTGAAAATGCCATGTCTCTGAGAAAAAACCAGTCGGATGTTTCCCTTCAGAAGATTTTCGATGCACGCGCCTCCCGGATGCAGGCGCTTTCCATTGAACTTTCACTCCTCCTCCGGAAGAGCAGCCCGGGCTCTTATCAGAAATACAGCATTCAGGAAGAAACGGAAACCATGATCCGGAGCTATAATGAACTGGCGGACGCCCCGGATAAAACACAGAACCAGAAAAAACGTCCGTTCAAAACCAACCGTCTGGACGGCAAAAGCGCTACCGCGCTGAGAACTGAGATGAACGTTTCGATCCGGCGCATCCGTGAAATCCTCATCCAGCTCGAACAGTCCGGATTCGAAAGCGATCCGCCTCTTCGCCGGAAGTCTTCCAGCGGAGCGGACTCCGACGATCCCGCCGCCGCCCTGAAAAAAGGAGGAAAGAGTGAAACCGCCTACGCCGATATGTCCCGCTCGAAACTGGTCGACGAACTGGAAAAAAGGCGCAACGATATCTTCCGGGGAAACACCTCCATGGACGGTTTCGACTCTCAGTCGGAACGGCTCTATCTCATTACGCTTTCCCGCGAGCAGAAAAAGCTCTACACCGGCTACCTGAAGGAATTTCAGGACCTCGGGTATTCTTCCGGACTCGCAACCCGGAGCGCCATACTGAAGATTCATACCAAACTCAAAAATGAAAAGGAAAATACGCCCACCGCCGAAATCGTGAAAATGCTCGAGCGTCTGGATAAAGAGGAAAAGAAAATCAAGGAAGACCAGAAGATCAAGCTGGAAATGAAAAAAGGAACCTCCGGAAAGCTGTTATGAGCGACGTTATTTTCAACGACGGGGAAAACTGGACGGCGGGCGGACTCTTTTTCCCGAGAACCATTCCGCTCCACTCCATGCTCGTCTCCTGCGGCTATGAAACTCGCACGTCGCCCAGCTATGACTTCTGCGGCCTCCTCCGGGGCCAGTCGGAGTTTTCCATCTTCCAGTATACCATCAACGGCGAAGGCTCCCTCGACTATGAGTCACGGACGATCAAAATGCATCCCGGCGACGCCATGCTCCTTCATGTGCCGCATAATCACCGTTATTATCTCGCGCCCGGCACCCCTTCCTGGCGGCACCTTTTCCTGACCATTACCGGCGCGGAAGCAATCCGTCTCATGCGGGAAGCGGAAAGCCGCTACGGGCCCGTGGTCAACCTCCCCGCGGACTCTCCCCCGATCCGCAAAGCCGTCGAGATCATCCAGAGCCTCCGCAAACAGGAGCTCAAAAGTCCTTTTCTGATTTCTTCCATGGTCTACGATTTCGTGACCGGGCTTCATGATTATTTCAACGACACCACACGGGGCACGGAACGCCTGAATTCCATCCTGATCCGGACCGTCCACAATTTCTGCATGCAGCATCTCGCCGACGACATCGACGTGGATGACATCGCCAATGAAGCCGGGTACAGCCGCGCTCATTTTTCACGGCTTTTCCATCATTTGTACGGAATTCCGCCCTCCCAGTTCCTGACCGAACTCCGCCTCCGCGCCGCCATCCGGTTCCTCCAGATCGAACTTTGTTCCGTCAAGGAAATCGCCGCCCGCTGCGGATTCAAGGACGAAAGCTACTTCTGCAAGGTCTTCAAACATTATCACGGTGTCTCGCCGAAGACTTTCCGGCAGGGAAACGGCGGCACCCCCTTCCCCCGCGAAAACTGACTTCTTCCGGACAATCCCGGCGGCAGTCCTCCGCCTCAATCCAAGGCTTTCGCCCTTCCCTTTTATCCGAATATTCATCCATGTTGAATAAAATACCCTGCAATATTTCGTTCTACCGCTTTTTCCTTCAAAAATTCTTTTCCTTTTCCCAATTTCCTGCGTAAATCCTTTTTTCTTCCTGAAATCTCTTCCGCAAAAAAATTCACAATATTTTATTCTATATTCAACCATGTTGTATATCATTATTGAAACAGGGAGGTTTCCGGGATATTCGTATCGATGAAACAGGATCATTCCGGAAGGAGCTTTTCATGTCATTTTTCAAGGAAACGCGGGAACGTTACGAGTCGGAACTGACCGGCCGGGTCATTCCGTTCTGGGAACAGCACAGCATCGATACCGCAAACGGCGGTTTTTTCAGTTGTCTGGAACAGAACGGCAACGTCTACGATACGTTGAAACAGATGTGGATGCAATGGCGGGAAGTGTATATGTTCGCAGCGCTTTACAACAGCCGGTTCCAGAATCCGCGCTTCCTCGAATATGCCGAACGCGGATATGATTTCCTGTTCCGCCATGGACGCAAGCCGGACGGTTCGTATTATTACCTGCTGGACGCCTCCGGACGGCCCGTTTCCGAACAGGAAGGCGGTGCGGAAATCTTTTCGGAAAGTTTCGCGGCCATCGCATGCGCGGAACTATTCCGGGCCTCCGGCGATCCCCGATACCGGGAGGAATCGCTGCGCTGCTGGAATCTGTATTGGAGCCGCGCCCTCCGCACGGAACAGCCCGATCCGCGGTTTCCCGGAGCAATCGCGCGCAGGCAGTTCGCTTATTACATGATCGCGCTGAACGTTCTTACGGTCATGAAGGAGGCCTTCCCCGAAGCGGTTCAGGAGGAACGGATCGAATTCATGATCGACCGGATTCTGCGCTTCATCCATCCGGATTCCGGGATTCTCTTCGAGCGGGTCCTTCCGGACGGCCGTTTCGATACCCATACCCAGGACGGACGTTTCATCAATCCGGGACACGCGCTGGAAGGGTTGGGATTCCTTCTGGAATCCTGCCGGCGCCGGAAAGCGACGGGACCTGTCCCGCAAGTTCTGCGGACGATTCGCGTGATGCTGGAATACGGCTGGGACAACGAACAGGGAGGAATCTTCTATTTCAGGGACTTTCTCGGCAAACCCCTTTCAAAAAACGAATGCATGCTGAAAGCCTGGTGGCCGCAGAACGAGGCCGCTACCGCCGCGCTTCTTGCGTATGAATGTTCGGGGGAGGAGTTCTTTCTGGATTTCTTCCGCCGGATCGACGCTTATTCCTGGAAATGTCTGCGGGACCCGGATTTTCCCGAATGGTTCGCCTACGCCGCGGTGGACGGGCGTCAGGTTCATTCCTATAAGGGAAGCCGCTGGAAAGGCTTTTTCCATCTGCCGCGCTATCTGCTGAATTGTGCGGAAATCTGCCTTCGTCTGGAGTGAAACAAGCCCGATGGGGCCGGACCATAAAAAAGCCTCTGTTTCCAGAGGCTTTTGAAAGAATTCAACGATCGGAAATCAGGCCTTGCCGGCTTTGCATTTGAGCTTTTCGTAGTCGGCCTTGGAGATGA
>CAYWZD010000350.1:0-4722 GCA_964462755.1 uncultured Victivallales bacterium
ACCAGCAAGAACTCTCTGTTGTCATGCGGTCTTCTTGGAGTCCTTTTTTACCTGAGATGCAAAGAGTTCACGGACTCCTTTTTGTGGTTCCTTCTGGGACTCTTTCGCCAGATAGCTTGCTTGACGGAAACTGGCTTGGCATGCATCCCGTCCCAACCATGTCTTCAGGTTAATCTGTTCTCCGTTATCCTGTCTGAATCCTTTACGATTCCTTGTGCAGTCATTAATCAGTCCAGTTCTTTCATCTTTTGGTATTCCCAGAGTGCAGTTCATTGCTTCATTGGCGTTCTTGATATGTTCATGAATCTTTTCTGTCTTGTTCCCGTCCACCATCAGATACTCGTGATAATGAGGTCTTCCAGATTCAGTTACTTCTCGAACTGCCACATAGGAAGGGTCGTATCCAGCTCTCTTTTCTTTCTTGACAAAATGAGCTTGGAATTCACTGAACCATTGATTAGTAGTATCTTGCATCTGTTCTGGTTGTTTCACATCGAATCTCATGGCATACACTTTACTGTGTCTGGAAAGCATATCGGTCATTCGGTCGTAGATACATTCAAGGATGTCTTTATCCAATCCAATATTCTGCTTTTTGAACTGTAGAACATCCATTCCTTTATACTCGTTATCGTGTGTCAATCTTCTTTCTTTCATGATCATTCTCCTATTTCTGGTTAGTTGGTTATCTATTGTGTTTAAAGTTATATAGATTTATACATACGTTTGTTGTATTAATTACATAATATTAAATGTATTTGAACTTAAAATATTGAATGTAAGTAGATTCAATAACATAAAAGAGAGAGATGTTTAATTGTTAAACAGATTAATGTTATTTTGTTTAGGATATTTAGTAATACAAATATATCCGAGTTAGTTGTGTTATGTCAGACAAGAGAAATAGGACGCAATCAGGAGAGTATTGAAGCAATTTTTATGGAATAATCTTTGTCCGAATTAGCTGTTTCATATAATGGGAATAAAATTTGTATTTATGTACTAAATTTTATAAATATTGCTAAGAAAAACAGAGGAAGTTTGGTCATAAGGGGGCATAGAAGGAAGTTGTTCTGGAATTGATGTGGATGTGATCTTAATGGCCTCATAGTCCAGCAAAAAACAGACTATGGAGGTCTTCAATGTAGTCTCTCCGTCAATAAAATGTCATTTTTTGAGTTCGAATCATGCTTTTTCGCCAAGACTCGATTGTGCTTATGTGGTTTTTATGATTCGGCTGACTTTACTGTCGCCGCAAACAGTGAACGATGTTTAGGACAACAAACTGCCGTCACTGAGGCAGATAGGCTCCGGGAGATTGCCGGGAAAAAGGCGGGAATGAAAGCGGTTATTCCACCAAGAAAGAATCGCAAAGTTCAACGGGGATATGATAAGGATTTATACAAGTTACGACATTTTGTCGAGAATGCTTTTATGATACTAAAGCGTTGGCGTGGAGTCGCAACAAGATATGCAAAAAATACAACTTCGTTTCTTGCTGCAGTGCAAATCAGGTGCATTGCGGCTTGGGTCTTTTAACTATTGACGACACCACCTAGGACAGGTGTGAGTTCGGAATATTATTTCCCCGCTTTTTTCAAACGTCAGACCGGCATGTCGCCCTCCGAATTTCAGTGGAACCACATTGTAAAGCCGTGACAGACTGCATCCGCACTTTTCATTTTGCGGAATGGTTTGCGGGAATGCGAATCCCCCTCAGATACCGCAGGGATTCTCGCAAGGCCGTGAGATAGTCTTCTTCCGTTACCGCGCCTGTAGGCTCAAGGTCGAGTCCGGGAACGCCGGAGAAATTCATCTCTTCCAGAACCCGGAAGATAGCGGGAAAATCCGCGTCGCCTTGTCCCGGAATTACAATTCGCGAGGTCTTGCGGCGGAAATCCTTGAGATGCAGAGCCCAGAGCCGTCCGGTGAGAAGACGTAAATCCTTTTCCGCCATTTCCACGCCGGAGACTTCGGAGGAGAAGCGCAGCACGTTGCCGGTATCGTAGTTGATGCCGAGATTCGGTTCGCCGATTGCCTCCAGGGTTCGGAGGCATTCCGCCCCGTCGTGAGAAATCCCGCTGTAGGTTTCCAACGCCGGCTTGATTCCGGCGGTGACCGCATACCGCGCACAGTCGCGCAGAATGGCGCGGACATCGCGTTTCTGCGCCTCGGATTCCGGAGGCGGCGAACAGGCGATGTTCAGCAGAGGTATCTTCAATTTGGCACAGAGGTCGATCGCGTTCCGTACCGTCTGTTCTGAACCGGGTTTCCCGATCAGTGTCTCCACCATTGGAATTTCGATCCGGTTTTTCCGCAGCAGTTCCTTCAGGTCGGGAAGACTGTTTTTCCAGTCTCCGCCCGCGGGGGAGTCCGTCAGTTTTGCCGGATCCAGAGCGATGGGAGACTGGGTTCCCGCCGGCAGCGACACCCGATGGATTCCGGCCCGGATACTCTGGAGGACCACTACATCGAATTCCCTGCCCGGGAAGCAATTCGGAGAGACGCAAAAGTTTCTGAGATCATGTTGTTTCATTTTTCTCTTTCGGTTATGGGGGGAAGAGTCAGGAGTCCTTTCCGGATACGGCATTGAGGCCGTATTCGCACAGAATGGCGACGGCCCGGTGGAGAGCGGCATCATTCGGCGGCACTACGTCCGGCAGGGTATCCGGCATTCCCAGCGCGGCGTACTTGCTCCGCGCCATATCGTGATACGGCAATATTTTGACCCGTTCGATCCGGAGCTTTCCTAGAATTTCACCGGCAGCCCGGAGATCGGGTTCGGAATCGTTGCAGCCCGGAACCAGCGGAATGCGGATTTCGATCCACGCGCCCTCTTCCGACAGACGCCGCAGATTGGCGAGGATCAACTCGTTGCCCTGCCCGGTCAGTTTTTTGTGCGTGGCGGAGTCAGGGTGCTTGAAATCGACCAGAAACCAGTCGGTCACCGGCAGCATCTTTTCCAGGACTTCCCATCCGACGCAGCCGCAGGTATCGACGGCGGTGTCGATTCCTTCCCGCTTCAGCGCGGTCAGAAGTTCGAAGCAGAATTCCGGCTGGACCAGCGGTTCGCCGCCAGACAGGGTGACGCCGCCGTCGGCTCCGAAAAAGTCCCGGTCCTCGAGGGCGAGGTTCAGCGCCTCCTCCACCGTCACTTGGGAACCGTAGAACCGCAGGGCCTTGCCCAGACAGACGGTTTCGCACTTTCCGCAAACGCGGCACCGGGTCCGATCGAACACATGTTTTCCGTTCTTCATCGTATGGGCTCCGGTCGGGCAGACGGCGGTACACTCTCCGCAGTGGATGCACTTGTGCGCATAATAGGCCAACTGCGGGCGAGATGCGATGCTCTCCGGATTGTGACACCAGAGACAGTGCAGCGGACACCCCTTCAAAAACAGCGTGGTTCGGATTCCAGGTCCGTCGTGAACCGCAAACCGCTTGACTTCCAACAGCTTTCCAATTGTGCTCATGATTTTACTCGCTAATGTTCAGCGCCCGCTTGATGTATTCGTCCTGCTCTCTCTTGGCGATGTCGTTGAAGCGGACGTTCCAGCCGCAGACCCGCACCTGGAGTCCCTCGTGTTGTTCTGGGTGCTTCTGTGCGTCGATCAGGACGTTCGCATCCATGATGTTGAAGTGAATCGCGAGTCCATACTTGGCGAGATAGGTTTTGAGCAGTCCGTGGATCGCCGTCAATCCTTCCTTGCCTTGGACGGTCACCGGATGCATCATCACATCGAGCGGGAAGTCGCCTGGGAACAGCGCAGAGTCGATCCGGGTTACCGACTTGATGAGCGCTGTGACGCCATTGGTGTCCATTCCCATCGTGGGCGATATGTTCTTCGACATCTCTTCGCCCGCCCGCCGTCCGTCTGGCGTCGCCCCGGTTTTTTCGCCCAGTTCGATGAACTGCCGGGCGGAATGCATTGATGCGAGATAAAATCCGCCGCGAGCGTTAGGACGCAGGTTGATCTTGTTCGCGACGAACCGGGCTAGCCCTTCGGCCATGTCGTCCACGCCGTCGATGCCGTTGCCGAACTTGTCCGGGTCGCGCAAGGCCTTGAGCCGCAGTTTTTCAGCCCCTTCCCAGTTTGCCTTCAGGATGTCGCGGAATTCCGACAGTGTCACTTCGTGCTTTTCGAACACGAACTTCTTCACTGCTGTCAGCGCGTCCACCGCGGTGGCGAATCCGGCCTGCAGAATCGTGGAGATGTTGTAGACGGAACCATCCTGAAAAGCGTCTTTCGCGGTCTTCAGACTGTTTTCAATCGTGGCGGAAAAAACCTGCGCCGGACTGATTTCGTGGAGATACTGTTCGAAGTCGTTGGCGCAGGCGATGATCGCTTCGATGGTGTGGTTCAGTTGACAGATGTAAGCGGCGTAGAAATCGTCGAAGGTTCTGATTTCCGAGAGTTCTCCGGTTTTGACGCCGCATTCGATGCCGGTCGCCGGATCGACGCCGTTGTGGAATACCAGCTCGATCGGTTTGAGCATGTTGATATTTCCGACCGCAGTTCCGTTGCCACGCGCCAGCGGGATCGGCTCGTAGCAGCCGGAAATCGCACAGGTGCGCGCCTCTTCCTCGGTGCAGCCATATCCGAGTAGTGCGCGCCGGATTCCCGTTTCGCCGACAAAAACGATGCTGTTGTGTCCGCGCCGGATCATGTCCAGCGCCTTGTCAAGGAAGCGGTCGGGGGTGTTCGGCGCGACCTTGAGCTG
>CAYWZD010000351.1:0-4719 GCA_964462755.1 uncultured Victivallales bacterium
GTCTCCAGTCGTGGCCTCTCCCGGCAGCGCGCGGTCAGACGAAAAATGAAACGCTGGCACATCAAAAAAGAGTTTTCAACGCGTCCGTCTCCGAAGAAACCGGTTATTTGCATTAAATGAGCAGTATTGCGTTTAAAAGTTCTTGTGAAATGAGGCTTCAGTAGTGATACAGCGTGTCGTTTTGAGGCTGAATCTGGGATTTTTTTACAGGATTTTGAGCGCATTGTTGATGATTCCGGAATTCCCGCAGACTCCACCATCATTTCCAAGTTCCACGCAGAACGTGTGACACTTTTTCTTATTCATGCCCCTGTTTTTCTTCGTCCGTGATCTGTTGTTGCAATATGGCATTTCAACTGGAGAGATGTCGGCTCAGACGGTGGGGGGAGATGATTCAATACTTCGGCAAGCTGGGCGTCGGTGGGATCCATCAGCAGCTGGAACCGGAAGTTGGCGATGAAGGCTTCGTCGTCGAGCATGCCCATATGGGTGGCGTTGATGAAGAACAGCTTGTTCCACGGGATCGGCGAAGAGAAGAATGGCATCTCCAGACAGCGGTCGAAACGGCAGCTGGCGGTCAGCACCTTGCCGTCTCCTGCGCCATACTCGGTCACTTTGACCTTGCCGTCCTTGCCGACCGTCGCCCGTGTCGCGGTCAGAGTTGTGTCACCCGCGAACAGAAAAAGTTCGGTCTTGCCCGGATTTTTTACCACCGTCTGGTTCAGGACATTACGAAAGTGTTTGGCACGTTTCAGGCATTTCTCAATATGATCGAGCGCAATCGCATAACGCTGCTGACGTGTTTTCACCTCCGGGAGAATGTGTTGGAGGGCTTTGTCATTCACCGGGTTCAGCAATCCCAGATTGTAACATTGCCAGACTCGCAGATCGAACAAGTCGAGCGGCACATCGGGTTCGGCCTCATCGAAAAGATGTCCTCCCGGACCTTCCGGCAGCATGAAGTAACAGGAAGGAAAGGTGGAGATCAAGCCGGCCGGGTGGGGCTGGGCGCCGGGCGCCAGACGCAGCCCGTTGGACATCTCCACGATGGTATCCAGATAACCGGAGTTGGGGGTGCCGACAATGAACAGTTTGTCTACATATTGGGACAGCTTCCAGTGTGGGGCGGGGATCGAGCCGTCCGCCGGGAGATCGTCGTCGCCGAACATCAGGCAGTATCGTGAGATCAGGCCGCCCATCGAGTGTCCGACTATGTCGAACTGAATATCGCGGTGGTGCGAGGGATCGCGTTTGAGATAGGCTTCTCCGAGTTCCCGGCGGGTGTCAAGGATGAATCGGTAAAGACGTTTGGAGTTTTCCACCAGGTCGCGGCGCCAGTCGTAATGGAATTCGTAGATGGATTGCAACCCGTTTTCGCCGTCTCCCCGACGGTAGCCGATTTTTTCCAGAACCTTGATCAGGCGGTTATAGCCCGGGAGTTGGAAATTGAGTCCGGCGAGGTGAACGGCGGCGGTATCGAGCATATTGCGGTCGACGGTCTGGTTTCGCAATTCATCCAGATTTTTGCCGACTGCCATCGGATGGGCGAGGCGGCTGCATTTATGCGGCGGCAGGCTGGAGGAATCGAAACGGCCCCAGAGTTCATCGCCTTTTTCGTTGTCGAATATGGTGGCGCCGAGAAAACCGTGGACGATGATGACCGGATTGCGGCTCGGTCCCTGATAGGCGAACGCCTGTTTTTCGAGTTCCGAGATCAGCAGTTCATGCGAAGTTCCGGTCGCCTGATAGGAGCCGACACCCCGATGAAAACACCACCACAGCCCCCATCCCGCCAGACATAAAATCAGCGTTGCTCCCAGACATCCCCAGATCATTGGACTCCCACCTTTTCCTTAACGGATTGATTTATGGGATTTAATCTATAGCATTGTCATAAAAAAATCAATTGTATCAAATAAGATTGTAGACCGATACTATTGTCTCGCCGGAAGAAAACGTCTCGAGATTCCTCAAAAAAGAGGGCTGGAATGAACTGTTCCGGAAAGTCGGCGGCAAGGTTTCGGTCCGATGCATGGGTTCATATTTTGAGCCGCTGTGCCTGTTGATTCATTTGACAAGAATGAATGCGGGTGTAAATTATCAGGATGTGGCTGGACTTGGCAGATGTTCGAGTTGTCGCATTATGCGAGTCCATGCAGCACCGTGTCCCGTCGACCGATCGATATTCGCGGTCGTAATTCGTATTGCGTATCCATGGCGGATGATCTGATGTTACAATATATTGCAGAGAAAAAATCAGGAATGACGACCCGTGAAAAAGCCGGATTGTCCGGTTTTCTGACTCCGGAAGGCATGTCACGCGGATTGTCTTTTCCGCAATCCGGAATTATCCCTGTCGGCGGGACGGTGAACCGATGATTCCACGTTTTTCCAGAATGAATATTTTTGGCGTCCGTTTTGCCGGACTGTTTTTGTTGCTGGCCGCGGGCCTGCTTGCGGCATGGGGCGCGTGGTGGTGGCTCGTCAAAAAAGATGTCTTCGACGCGGACCCGATGCATGGCGCCGATCGTTCCCATGGGATTATGCAGGAGAATGGGACGCCCGGAAAGCCAATGCCTCCGAAAAAACGGGTCAGATTGACATCCGAAGAACGGGCGTATCTCAAAAAGATAGGACCTGTCTTGATGGCGGTTGATCCCGACTGGTATCCTTACGAACAGCTTACGGTACAGGGCGACTATGTTGGAATCGCCGCCGACCTGATGCGTCTGATCTCGGAGCGCACCGGGATTGTATTTGAAGTGGTCCCGACACGCAACTGGGATGAATCCCTGGCTCTTTCACAGTCCGGAAAATGTTACATTCTGCCCTTTCTCAACCGGACGCCCGCACGTGAAAAATGGCTGATCTTTACCGATCCTTATTTTGTGGACCCGAATGTTTTCGTAACGCGCATGGAACATGCCGATATCGTCGATCCGGCGGCGCTTCGCGGTGAAACGGTCGTGCTTCCGCAAAATACAAGTATCGAAGAGCGGCTTCGCCGGGATTTTCCGAATCTCAAGGTAGTGACGGTCGCATCCGAAACAGAAGCGTTCCGCATGGTGGAGGAAGGCGAGGCGGACATGACATTGCGTTCGCGCGCGATGGCTGCCTATACGATCCGGAAGGAAGGCTGGTTCAACCTGAGGATTGCCGGAGAGATTCCCGCATACGCCAACCGACTTTGCATCGGGGTCCGCAAAGATATGCCCGAGCTGCGCAAAATATTGAACAAGGGAATCAGAACTATTTCAGCCAGGGATGTGGAAGATGCCATTAATCATCATATCACGATTCTCGTCAGCAGCCGTGTGGATTATGACCTGATGTTCAAGGTTGCGGGCAGTTTGTTGATACTGCTTCTACTGGGGTTGCTCTGGGCGCTTCAACTCAAACGGCTGAATCGAAAACTGGCGTCAGAGACGGTTCGGGCCAACAAACTGCTGGTTCAGGCGGAGAAAGCTTCCCTGGCCAAAAGTGAATTTCTTGCCAATATGAGTCATGAGATACGCACCCCGCTGAACGGCGTTATCGGAATGACCAATCTGCTCCTCGACACCGAACTCAAGGGGGACCAGCGGCGCTATGCGGAAATCGTCAAGCTCAGCGGCGAGTCGCTGTTGGGGCTGATTAACGATATTCTTGATTTCTCCAAGATCGAGGCGGGAAGACTGGAACTGGAGATTCTGAACTTCAACTTGCGAAGTCTGCTGGACAATCTGCTTGCTACCATGGCTTTCAAAGCTCGCGACAAGGATCTGGAGCTGCTTTACTCCATTGAGCCGGGCACCCCGACTTCGCTTACCGGCGATCCGGCGCGCCTTCGCCAGATCCTTACCAACCTGATTGGAAATGCCGTAAAGTTTTCGGATCGCGGTGAAGTCGTTGTGAGGGTTTCTGTCGCGAAGGAGGGCAATGCTGAAAGTCTGCCGAACGGCGGACAAAGTGACACCTGCCTGTTGCGTTTTTCCGTGAAGGATACCGGAATCGGTATTCCGCAAGAGAAAATCGGGATGCTGTTCCGGCAATTTTCCCAGGTGGATGCTTCGATGACGCGTAAATTCGGAGGAACGGGACTGGGGTTGGCCATTTCCAAACAGTTGAGCGGAATGATGGGAGGCGATATCGGAGTGGAAAGCGAGGAAGGCAAGGGGTCCGAATTCTGGTTCACCGCGCGTTTCGGCAGACGTTCCGGCGATGTCCCGGAAAAGTGCTCCGGTGAGCTTGCCGGTGTGCGGGTGCTGATCGTGGACGACAACGCTTCCAGCCGTGAAATCATGCTGTCGCTGCTGGAATCATGGGGGATGTTTGCCGAGACTGCTCCGGATGGAATTTCGGGGCTCGAGGCCCTCCACCGTTCTGCGGAAGAAAATAAAATGTTCCAACTTGTCCTTGTTGATAAACGGATGCCGGAAATGGATGGTGAAGCTTTTGGGCGTGCTGTGAAGACGGATACGGAACTGGCTTCGGTTCGACTGATCCTGCTTGGGGTCACGGGCTTGCTGTGTGATATGAAACGTCTTCAGGGAATTGGATTTTCCTCATGTGTTGGCAAACCGGTTCGCCGTGACGAGCTCAAGATGGTGCTGGTGAAAGCTTTGTCGGGCGACGCGGAGGCCGGACCTCTTGACGGCAGTGTCCGGCGGGAGCAGGAGTCCGGGGCTTTTCCGGACTTTTCCCGGCGCAAGGCACGCATCCTGCTGGCCGAGGACAATT
>CAYWZD010000352.1:0-4694 GCA_964462755.1 uncultured Victivallales bacterium
GATCAGGTCGCAGCGTTTCTTGAGCTGGGTGTCGATCAGCGCGAACGCGTTGTCCGCAAGATTCCTTTTGTACACCAGGCTGTTGTAGCCCAGCCAGACCAGCAGAACAAATCCGACGACAATCACAAGAACGATCAAAGTGCCTGTTTCCATAAATGTTCATCCTCCTGTTAATATCGAATTCATACTGTAATGCGTTTTTTTTCCAATTCAATCCGGAAAGCGATAATTGCCTTGAAATATCGGGTTTCCGGGATATATTATCTGTTTTGTCCGGTGTTTTCCGTGCAGACCCAAAACAATTCATCCGAAAGGTGGAAAAACAATGTCGCTGTGCCCTTTTGAGGACCTCAAAGCCCGCGGGTTCATTTACCAGAACACTTCCGAAGAAGCCATCCAGAAACTTCTCTCCGAAGGTCCGGTATATTATTACGCTGGCTTCGATCCCACCGGCGACAGCCTCCACGTCGGACACCTCCTGCCGGTCATGGCGATGCGCCGTCTCCAGCAGGCGGGACACAAGCCCATCGCGCTGGTCGGCGGCGCCACCGGCCAGATCGGCGACCCCTCCGGCAAGAGCGAGGCGCGCGTCATCCTTTCCAAGGAAACGGTCGCCCGCAACGCCGAGAGCATCCGCGCCCAGCTTTCCCGCTTCCTTTCCGAAAAGGACACCGTCTTCGTCAACAACGCGGACTGGTTCAACAACATGCTCTATCTCGATTTCCTGCGCGACATCGGCTCCAAGTTCAGCATCAACAAGATGCTTTCCGCCGAATCCGTCAAGCTGCGTCTGGAGACCGGGCTCTCCTTCCTGGAGTTCAACTACATGATCCTTCAGGCCTACGACTTCTACATGCTGAACAAGAAATACAACTGCAGGCTCCAGATCGGCGGCCAGGACCAGTGGGGCAACATCACCGCCGGAACGGAACTCGTCCGCCGCCTTGCCCAGCAGGAGGTTCAGGGATTCACCATGCCCCTCCTCATGAACAGCTCCACCGGCCAGAAGTTCGGCAAGTCCGTAGGCGGGGCCGTCTGGCTTGACAAGAACAAGACTCCCGTCTTCGACTATTACCAGTTCTGGCGCAACAGCGATGACGCCGATGTGCGCAAGCTGATGCTTTTCTTCACGGTCCTGCCCATCGACGAGATCGACTCCCTCTGCCGGGATTCGATCAACCGCGCCAAGGAAGTTCTCGCCTACGAGGCTACCGCATTGGCCCACAGCCACGAGGACGCCGCCAAAGCGTTCCTAGCCGCGGGCGCCAAATTCGGTTTCGCCGACCGCGAGAACAAACTGCCCACGTCCAGTCAAGTTGCGAAAGTCAATGTGGCTGAGGCGGTTCTGGAAGACCTTCCGACCTGCTCGATCGCGATGCCGGAAGAGGGTATCTGGTTCCCGAAGCTTCTCGTGGAAGCGGGGTTGTGCAAATCCAACGGCGAAGCCCGGCGTCTGATTCAGGGCGGCGGCGCCTACCTCAACGATCAGCGAGTCTCCGATGTCGACCTCACCGTGAAGCGGTCCGACTTCCCGGGAGGAAGCGCCATTCTCAAGGCGGGCAAGAAAAATATCAAGCGCATTGTGCTGGCTTGACTTGATTTCTGTTGAATTCCGGTGTATATTAGACGAAAACGTATATGTCAATAATCTTTAAGGCAAGGATGGAAAAACCATGTATTCTGCTGCTGACCTGAAAAAAGGATTGAAGATCGAAATCGAGGGAGTGCCCTATACCGTTACGGAATTTGAGTTCTGCAAGCCCGGAAAAGGGACTGCCCTGTATCGCTGCCGCCTCAAAAACCTCGTGACCGGCAGTACCATGGAGCGGACTTTCCGCCCGGTCGACAAGATGGACGTTCCCAATCTGGAAGAACGCGTGATGTTCTATTCCTATCATGACGGCGACAACTACGTCTTCAGCGATTCGGAAACGTTCGAGGAAATCCACATTTCCGCCGAGTATCTGGGCAACAAGACTTACTTCCTCAGCGACAACATGGAATGCAACGTCCTGTTCTACAACGGAAAACCCATCGACATCACCCTGCCGACCTTCATTGTCCGCGTCATCGCGGAAACCGAACCCGGCGCCCGCGGCGACACCGCGTCCTCCAACGTTCAGAAGCCCGCCAAGCTGGACAACGGTTACGAACTCACCGTTCCCCTGTTCATCAATCAGGGCGACACCGTCAAGGTCGACACAAGGACGGGTCTCTATGCCGAACGCGTCAGCAAAGGCTGAGAACCCTTCCGCGTCCTTTGAACATCTGGCGTCCGTGGCGGGACTCCTTCCCGTCCGGGCCAGAATCGCCTCGCTCTTACGCGCCGCCTTCGAAGCGGCGCATTTTATTGAGGTCGAAACGCCCGTCGGAATTCTGGCCCCCGCCGCCGAGGAGTTCATCGAGGCTCCCCGTGCGGAAGGCTTCTTCCTGCGGACGTCTCCCGAGCTTCAGATGAAGCGTCTGCTGGCCGCCGGGATGGAACGCATCTATCAGCTCGGCCCCTGTTTCCGCATGGGCGAGAACGGCCGCCGCCACCGTCCCGAATTCACCATGCTCGAATTCTATCAGGTCGGCGCTGATTATCTGGAACTGCTGGACTTTACGCATTCCTTCCTGCTGTCGGTCTGCCGGGGACTCCACGGCGATTCCTCCTTCGCTTTCAACGGACAGGAGATCAGCCTCGAAAAACTGGAAATCATCCCTGTTCGGGAAGCTTTCCGGCGCTTTGCCGGGAAAGATGCCGACCGTTGTGCCGAAGAGGACGGCCTGTTTGAAATGGTCCTCGTGGACAGCGTCGAGCCGTCCCTGCCGAAGGACCGTCCCTGTGTGCTGATCGACTACCCGGTCCGCTTCGGCGCGTTCGCGCGCCCGAAAGCCTCCGATCCCACGCTGGTCGAGCGCTGGGAAATCTACATGGGCGGCATTGAACTGGCCAATACCTACGGCGAGCTCATCGATCCGGCGATCCAGCGGGAACGTTTCCGCCGTTTCGCCGAGACCCGCCGGAAAATGAATCTGACGGAATATCCGGAGGCGGCCGTGTTTCTCGAGGCGATCGACCGCGGACTCCCGGAGTGCGCCGGTTCCGCTCTCGGCTTCGACCGTCTGGTCATGCTTTTGAGCGGGCATTCCGATATCGCGAACATTTCCTTTCCTCTGGATTCCTGATTTCCGCAACGTTTTTTTTCATTTTCCCTTCTTCCGCGACAGATATCTTCTGACTCCATAGAAACTCGTTTCTGACAACTGATTGACACTGAACGGTGTCAATTTTATTGTCAAAATTCGCATTTTTTTCAGCTTTTCCCCTTGCCGTCCGCTCATTTTTTGACTATTATATTATCAGAAGATAGAAAGGCGGAATCATGGAACGGTCTGTGACACAGAAAAAGAAAAAACTTCAGCAGATCGCCCGGAGGAATGGAGTATCCCTTTCCACGGTTTACCGGATTCAGCGGGGTTCGGGAAGCCTGAAAAATCCGAAATTCCGGGCGGTTCAGCAGGAAATCCGTCTTCTTCAGGAAGACTGTTCCGAAATTCCGGGCAACCCCATTCTGATGGTGGCAGAGAATGAACTCTCCGCCCATGCGCTTGAATTCTATGAGCAGATGAAAAGAATCTGTTTCGAGCGGAAAATCGAGCTGGTCCTGACCTTCCGGAAGTATCTGGCCCGGGATTTGGCCGCGCGGACATATTCGGGAATCCTTTCTCTGATTCCGCTCGAATCGCCGCCGGAAGGGACTCCGCTGGTGTATCTGAACCGCCGTTCTCCCACGGGACGTGAGTCATCGGTCAGCATTGACCATATGATGAGCTGGTGTCAACTTCTGGGGTATCTGCGGAGAACGGGATCGAGGCGGATCGGCATGTTTTCTCCGGAAGTGGAGCGGGGATTGGAACATTATCTGGTTACCGGGCCTACCCAGGTCAATCTTTTTCAAAAACTGGTAGGGCTGCCGGATGAACCGGAACTGATTTGTTCCATGGCTCTGGACAAAACGACCCATGTGTCAGTTCTCCCGAAAGTCGGCGATTACTTCGCTTCCATGAAAAGAAAACCGGATACTCTTCTGCTGAGCTCGGATATCTACGCGCCGAGAATTGTAAAACGTTTCCGGGAATATGGATTGCGCATCCCCGAAGACATGCTGCTGGCATCCGTGTCAAGTTATCTGCGCTCGGTCCCTTCTTCCTCGGATGAAACCGCCTTTTCCCTTCGCGAGGAATATCTTGAGATCGAGAAAATACCCCTCATTTACGGGACTTACTGTTTCCGGGAAATGACGGAAAACGCCTTTGAGCTGCTTCTGGAAAAAATCAACCATCCGGATGTCATTCCCAGGGTGGTCGGCTACACGTTGAAAATACATGATTACCGTTTTGAAAACGTAGGGAACGAAAGTTATGAGAAAAAAACATAATATCCGAAAAAGGAGGAAAGAAAAATGAAAAGAGTGAACAGGAGCTTTACTTTGATCGAACTGCTGGTCGTGATTGCCATCATTGCCATTCTGGCGGGAATGCTGCTTCCATCTCTGAACAAGGCGCGGAACCGTGCCCGGACCATCAGCTGTGCCAGCAACTTGAAACAACTTGGAATGGCCATGGGAATGTACACCTTGCAATACAATGACCAGCTGCCCAACGTCGCCGCGTTTACCATTTCAGGAACGTCGGTTTATCCTATGAGC
>CAYWZD010000353.1:0-4691 GCA_964462755.1 uncultured Victivallales bacterium
CAAGCCCGGAAAGCGCGGAAATCACATAGAAATCGACCTTGCGGGTATAGGTCTGGCCGCTGAGAGCGATGGAGGAATCGAAACCCATCTTTTTGGATACGAGACGGTCGAGGGTGCGGACTTTCTCATGGTCGCCGTTGAAGAGTTCCATGAAACTGGCCTGCGTCCCGGTGGTCCCCTTGACGCCGCGGAAGGGAATCTTCTGAATTTCTTCCGTAATGCGTTCGAGGTCCATCACAAAGTCCTGAAGATAGAGGGAGAAACGTTTTCCGAGCGTGGTGAGCTGGGCGGGCTGGTAATGGGTGAATCCGAGCGTGGGCAGGGATTTGTATTTCTCCGCGGTGTCGGCCAGAATTTTCACGACCTGAAGAAGTTTCGCCTGAACCAGCTTCAGTCCGTCGCGCATCTGAATGAGCTCGGTATTGTCGGTCACATAACAGCTGGTCGCGCCGAGGTGGATGATCGGGCGTGCGTCGGGACAGAGATCGCCAAAAATATGGATATGGCTCATCACGTCGTGGCGGAGTTCGGCTTCCTTGGCCGCCGCGGCAGCGAAGTCGATGTCGTCGAGGTGGGCGCGCATCTGTTCGAGCTGGCGGTCGGTGATCGGGAGTCCCAATTCCTTTTCGGATTCGGCCAGGGCGAGCCAGAGGCGCCGCCAGGTAGAGTGTTTGCGCTGGGGAGACCAATTATAACTCATTTCCTTGCTGGCGTAACGGTCAGTCAAAGGGTTCTGATAGCTGTTCACATCATTTTCCATTCCATAATCTCCGTAAATAAAGGGTTCTTGAACGCAATATACATTTGAAAAGTTGCAATTTCAAAGGGAAAACTCTTGCGGATTCATCTTTCTGCATTACATTATATAGCAAGGAAGCGAGGCAGCCATGAAAAAAATCAGATGCTCGAGAAATGAACGGGGCCAGGCGATCGCCGAACTGACGGCCGGACTCATCGGGATCTGTTTCGTCATCATCGGACTTCTGATGATCACCATGCTCGGGATAACGGGCGTCAGGAATGTCATTCAGGCCCGGTCTCTCGCTGACGAGTACAGCGCCTCCGGACAGGTCACGGGCTCCCCCCGCCACATCACCTCGTGGTCGGACCCGGACGGTCTTCCATTCACCGCCGACGACACGCCGCAGACCCTGTCCTTTCCGAGTGCCGTCACTTTTACGGAGGAACTCACGGACAACACGGGAACATTCCAGACCGCCATGCTCGCCGACACCAGCTATGCGCAGGAAGCCTTTGAATCCCGCTTCGTTGAATCGAACCTCTTCGTCTCCGCGGCCAACCTCACCGCTGGAGAAGTCCGGGTCACCGATCCTCTCTCGCAATATAAGAACTTCGATGCGAAACGCATTCTCGCCCGGCTCGGGCTGACCAGCGACTTCAGCATCGTGGACACCGTTTACATGCCCATGAGAAACACGGACTGACTAACCTGAGCAGGACCCCGAAAACATGCAGAAACTCATCCCTCCCGCCGATAAGATTTTCACTTCCCTGGAAGACGCCGTTCTCTGGCGCGCCGCCCTGCGGAAGGAAAAACGGACTCTTTCCATCACGAACGGCTGTTTCGACATCCTCCACCGCGGACACGCGGAATATCTCTGGGCTGCCCGGGATCTGGGCGACCGTCTGCTGGTGCTGCTCAACTCGGATGAGTCGGTCCGCACGCTCAAAGGACCGGAACGTCCGATCAACTGCGAATACGATCGCGCCTTCCTGCTGGCTTCCTTTGAATTTGTCGACGCCGTGCTGGTGTTCCGCGGCGCGCGCTGTCATGCGGAACTGGGCGCGCTCGCACCCGACTTTTATGCAAAGGGCGGCGACTACACGCTTGACACCCTTGATCCCGAGGAACGGGCCGCCCTGCTCCGGAACCACACGGAGGTCTCCTTCATTCCCTTCGTGCCGGATCACTCCACCTCGGCGATTCTGAAGAAGTCCGGGCAGTGCCGATGAGCCGTTCCCTGTGTCCGATTCTGATCCTTCTTCTCCTCTCCGCGGTTTGCGCGGCGGACATCAATCTGCCACCGCTCGTGGTCTACTCCTCCGAAAACGAGGTCACGGAGACCTCCGGCCATCTCCGGATTCTCGGTCCACTCTTCGAATCCTATAAGAAACAGGATGCCTCCGTCATCGCCTTCCGCCCGTTCTGGAGCACAAAAACCGATGGCGACATCTCCGGCACCGATGTGCTGTGGCCGCTGTTCACCCACCGGTCCCTCCCCTCCGGAGACTTCTGGTGGCTGCTCCCCTACTTTCATTACTCGGCAAAGAACAGCGGCGCGTATGAGAACTTTCTGGCTCCGCTCCTTTATCTGGGACGCCACAGGGACGGTTCCCTTTCCTGGTTCTTTTTCCCGCTCGCGGGAGACGTCCGCGAATTCCTGAGCCTCGGACAGAACCAGTTCGTCCTGTGGCCGTTCTACTGGCATAACCGCAAAAACGGACTCGAAAGCACCGGAATCCTCTGGCCCTTCTTCAATCAGGCCCAAGGAAACGGGGTCGAAAAAGTCCGGTTTTTTCCGTTTTATGCTTCCAACCAACTTGACGGCGTCCGCCTGAACCTCTCCTATCTCTGGCCGCTCTTTTCCACGGCGAAATCACTTCGCAAGGATCAAAACGGGTTTGCGGTCTTCTCCTTTCCACTGGGGGGATACGAAAACTGGGGAGAGCTCCGGAGCTGGAGCCTGCTGTGGCCGTTCTTCACATGGCAGAGCAAGGACGGGGCATTCGTCCTGAATGCTCCCTGGCCGGTATTCCGGTATGGAACCGGCAGTCACGAAGAAAGCGTCCTCTTCCTCTGGCCGCTCTGGGGACATACCGATTCCAAGGATTCCAGCTACGCTTTTTTCCTCTGGCCGTGCGGTCTTTATCTTTTCAGCCGGACTCCGGAAAGCTGCGAACGCTGGCTCTGCATGCTGCCGATCTATTGGAGCCGCAAAGAATACGGGAAGGAACCGGAAAAAATCCCGGAACAGCGCTGGCGTCATGTCTGGCCGCTGGTCTCGGTCTGCGACGACTATGCGCAGAAGACCAGCACCATCCGCGGGCTGGACCTGATTCCTTTCAAGCGTCCGGGCGTGTTTGAACGGAATTATACGCCGTTCCTGACTCTCTTTCAGGTAACAAACACGGAAAAGGGGATGAGCTTCGACATTCTCTGGGGACTCGTCCGCTGCACCGATGCCGAAAGGACCTCCGGATTCGCGATCGGTCCTTTCTACATGCAGAAGATCGACCGCGACAGGGATTCTTTCGAATGCGACGTCCTCTTCGGGCTGGTCCAGGTCGCTTCCGAAGGGGAAAAGAGTTCCTGCCGGCTCTTTTATCTTCTTGATTTTTAAGATTCACGCTGTATGTTGGATGGTTCGTTTTCATCCTGGAAAAAGGAAGGCAAATGCAGAGAAAGCTGAAAAAACAGATTTACGGCTTCGGCTGGGAAGTCATTGACTTCATCTGCCGGGTCGGTTCCGGCACCCTGATGATCCTGCGCGCCTTCTATTACCTGCCGTCCCTCCGGAAAAACGTCCGGGAAGTTCTGCGCCAGATGCTCATCTGCGGCGTAAAAAGTTTCGGGGTGACTTCGGTCGTGGCTCTTTTCACGGGAATGATTCTGGCGCTTCAGGCGGGGATCATCCTGAAGAACTACGGACAGGAAATGCGGGTCGGCTTTCTGGTGGCGCAGACCATGTTCCGGGAAATGGGTCCCTTCATGACCGCCCTGATTCTCGCGGCCAGCGTAGGGTCCGGTATGGCGGCCCTGCTCGGAACCATGAAAGTCTCTCAGGAACTTGCCTCGCTGGAGGTCATGTCCATCGATCCGGTCCGCTTCCTCGTTGCGCCGCGTCTGCTGGCCATGATGGTGATGTGTCCGGTCCTGACGTGTTACACGGACCTGATCGGCATTCTCGGGGGCGGTCTGGTGGCTTACACCCAGCTGGGAGTCGGCTGGATCATGTATTTCGACAATGTGCGGTTCATGCTGTATGAAAAGGAATTATGGGTCGGACTTTTCAAGGCATGGGTCTTTTCCGTCCTGATCGTCACGATCAGCTGTCACAAGGGAATGAACGCGTCCGACGGAGCGGTCGGAGTCGGTCTCGCCACCAAAAGTTCGGTGGTCACCAACTTCCTGACCATCCTGATCGTGGGTTACTTCATAACAAGGATTTTCTACTGATGATCGAGCTCAAAGACGTCTACAAGACTTTGGGAAGAAGACCGGTTCTGCAGGGGCTTTCCTTCCATGTGGAACCGGGGGAGACCTTTATCCTCGTGGGACCGTCCGGGACGGGGAAATCGGTCACGCTCTCCCACATCATCGGTCTGATGAATCCGGATTCCGGCACGGTCACGGTCAACGGCATGGACGTGCCTTCGCTCTCCAGAAAGGAACTGGAGACTCTGCGTCTGAAACTCGGCATGCTCTTTCAGGGAGGCGCGCTTCTCAACTGGATGAACATCTATGACAATGTGGCGCTTCCGCTCCGCGAACGGACCCGCATGACCGAGGAACAGATTTCCGCCAAAGTCATGGAAATGCTGGACTTTCTGGAATTGGGGACCGCCGCGTACAAAATGCCCGCCGAGGTTTCAGGCGGAATGGTTAAACGCGCGGGGCTGGCACGGGCGATCGTATGCAACCCCGAAATCATGCTCTACGACGAGCCCAC
>CAYWZD010000354.1:0-4684 GCA_964462755.1 uncultured Victivallales bacterium
AGGCCTACGTCCTGTTTGAAGAACTGATGGACTCCATCGACGAAGGCGTAGTGACGGCCCTGTTCCGTTCCGGTCCGCCCGCCACTTTCTCCGGCATCAGTGACGGAGAAGCGCACATTGTGAGAAAAAACATCAAGAAATAAGCGTACAAAAAAAGGAGACTCCGGGGTTGCGCGCACGGCACCGCCCCGGAATCTCCTGACTTTTCCGGATGCTTACTTCTCCAGCCGGTCCTTGAAGGAAAGACACTTCTTCGGGCAGACCTCGACGCAATATCCGCAGAGGATGCAGCGGAACCGTTCGAAACGCCATTCCTTTTCGGGCTGGCGTTTTACCTGAATGGCCTTGGACGGACACTTCCGCGCACAGGCTCCGCAATAGATGCATTTGTCCTCTTCGATGACGAGTTTGCCGCGAACTCCGGGGAAGGGTTCCCGTTTCTCCACGGGATATTTCCGGGTGACCGGACCTTTCACCACATGGATGGCGATTTCTTTAAAGATGGAAAATAGACGCATTTTACCGCTCCGTACAGCTGATGCAAGGGTCGATGGACAGAATGATCATGGCCACGTCCGCCAGTGCACAACCCTTGATCATGTGCAGCAGCGGAGCGATGTTCGCGAAAGTGGGAGTCCGGACGCGGATCCGGTCCAGCTTGTCCGTTCCGTTCGCCCGGAGATAATAGAGGACTTCCCCGCGAGGCTGTTCGGCACGCACCGCAACCTCGCCGGAGGGATTCCCCTTGAACGGCGTTTTGAGTTCGGAATCGGGGAGATGTCCCAGCGCGCGGCGCACCAGGGAGATCGACTGATACACCTCGTTGATCCGGACTTTGGTCCGCGCGTAGCAGTCGCCGCCATTTTCCACGACCGGGGAAAATTCCAGTTCCTTGTAGGCCGCGTATCCCGTCGAACGGAAGTCGTATGACACTCCGCTTCCGCGCAGGGTCGGACCGACAGCGCCGTCCGTAAGAGCCTGTTTCGGCTCAAGACGCCCGACTCCAACCAGACGCGCCTTAACGCTGTAGTCTTCGAGGAGAACCGGCGTCAGGGTGCGAAGCTCTTTCTCCACATCGGCCAGTTTCCGAAGAACGAACTCCGCCTGTTCCTTGTTGATGTCCTTGCGGACGCCGCCGATACAGCATGTGCCGAGCATCACGCGGGCGCCGGAAGTGTATTCCATCGCGTCCATCACGTGTTCGCGAACGCGCCAGAGCTGGTAGAACAGATTTTCAAAGCCGAAGGAATCGGCCAGAAGCCCGAGCGCCAGCAGATGGCTGTGCATCCGGTGGAGTTCGCTCCAGACCACGCGGAGATAATTCGCGCGGGGCGGAACGGAAAGGGACATCATTTCCTCGATTCCCATGCAGTAGGTCATGGAATGGATGAAGCTGCAGATGCCGCAGACGCGTTCCAGAAGGAACACATCCTGAACGAAATCCTTCTGCTCGGCCAGTTTTTCCAGTCCGCGGTGGACGTAGCCGATCACCGGGACGGCGGATATCACCTGTTCGTCGCTGATTTCCAGACGGAGCTGCAGCGGTTCGGGCAGGACGGGGTGCTGAGGACCGAAGGGGACCAACATGCTCATTTCTTTTCTCCTTCCGCGTTTTTCTCCAGAACGCTGACTCCCACTCCGGGCACTTTGCAGAACGGCTTGACCGGGGCATCCTGCGCCAGAATGAAGGATTTCTTGTAGTCGATGACCAGATCCGTGACCGTGATGCCGAAGAGGTCCTGAATCTCGTTTTCCGCCAGCAGCGCCGCAAAACAGACGTTGGAGATGCTGGGCAGGGATTGTTCCTTCGGCAGTTTCAGCAGGAAGGTGTTGAGTTCAAATTGAAGATCGAAGTGATAGAATATATCGAAGTGATCGACGGCGTCCACGGCGGTCATCGTCACGAAACGATATCCGCGCGGGATCAGGGAGGCAATCTTCTCATGGAGATTGCCCAGTTCAAGTTCTTCGGTGACTTTCAGCATTTTTCCTCCTTGTTCTCGGGGGCGGCGGACGCGGCGGCTTCAACAGGAACCGCGGGAGCGGCGACTGCGGCAGGGACGGCGGGCGCGGGTTTAACACTCACGACGGGCAGCTCCGGGGTCACGGAAACGCTGTCCGCTTTCTTCCGGGCCAGAATTCCGACGGCTTCAAGAATCCCGTCGAGCATGGCTTCCGGACGCGGCGGGCATCCCGGAACGAAAACATCGACCGGGATCACTTTTGCGGCTCCGCCGAGGACGTTGTAGCAGTCGGCGAAAATGCCCCCTGTGGCGGGACAGACGCCCATCGCGACGACGACCTTCGGAGAGGGCATCTGATCGTATACGTTTTTCAGCACGTGGCGGTTCCGGTGGTTGACCGAGCCGGTCACGACAAGAACATCCGCGTGTTTCGGATTGCCGACATGGACGACGCCGAACCGTTCGGCATCGTAAGTCGGGGTCAGGCAGGCCAGAAATTCAATGTCGCAGCCGTTGCAGCTGTTGCAGTTGAAGTGGACCACCCACGGTGATTTCGCAATCGCTTTTGTCATATTTGTTTACTCCCAAAGCCAGATTAAGTTAACCAGAGCCATCGACAGGGGAACCGTCCACATGTAACGGAGCACCCAGTTCGGGGTCAGCCTCGAAAAGGCGTTGTCCAGCAGGATCAGGAACAGGAAACCGCCCGAGCCCAGCAGCAGGGAAAGCAGAAGGTTCGTGTGCCAGAAGGCCATCATCAGACCGAAGAAGAACGCCACTTCGTAACAGTGCGCGACCTCGATCAGCCCGAGGAACGGTCCGGAATATTCCAGCGTGATCCCCTTGACGATCTCCTGATGCGCATGATGCGAGGTCGCAAGGTCGAAGGGAGACTTCTCCCATTCAATGGCAACCACGCAGAGGAACGCCAGAAAAAGAAGCGGCATCGAAAGCAGCAGGGGCTGGTTCAGCTTCATCACGGACGATCCGAGAAAACTGTCGGTTTTCAGGTTGACCGCCAGAATCAGCAGCAGGAGGATCGGCTCCAGCGCCAGCATCAGCAGAATCTTGCGCTGGCTTCCGATCCAGCTGTAGGGCGAACGCACGCTCATGCCGCCCAGCACCAGACAGATCACGGAAAACGCCTGCACGAAAAGCAGCATCAGCAGATCGCTGCCCTGCGCCAGAAGGACCACGGCCACCATCATGAAAACCAGATGGAGCGTCGCGTAGACCGTCTGCGGACGGTGCAGCGCCATCGGCTCCTTGGCGAACAGCTTGATGATGTCATAGAACGGCTGGAGCAGCGGCGGTCCGAAACGCCCCTGCATCCGGGCAGTGATCTTGCGGTCGAGTCCCTGCAGAAGACCTCCCAGAACCGGAGCCAGAATCAGCAGAAGGATCGACGAAACATAGGGATCCTTGCAGCAGAAGTTGAAAACCGTTTGAAAACTCATTGTCATATTCATTCCTCTTTTTGGCCGGTCAGCCGATGATTTTGATTGTGATTCCCACCAGAAGCAGAAGGATCAGCCAGGCGAGGAAGGTGAGAAGTCCGCTTACGCGCTGTTCATCGATGATGCCGCGGAAATAATAACTGGTCACATGGGAATGTTCGATCTTCCCGCCGACGCTGTGGAAGTCGTAGGATTTCACTTCCTCGTTCTTCTCGATGTCCTCCATCGACACGTTCTCGCCGCACACGAAGGGAAGGCTGACCCATTTGCGCTTGAAGCGCCGCCAGACCACCAGATAATGCAGCAGGATTCCCAGCAGGACCGCGCAATAAATACCGATCGCGGAAAAGCTGCCGAACTCGCGGAGATCGTCTCCGCCGTGCGAAGCGGGAAACACCGCCTCCGCCATCGGAATGAAAACCCGGATGAAGATCCCCATGGCCAGAAGTCCGGTAATCAACACCATAATCGCCATGAGTCCGAGGGAAATCCTCATGGTCGGATCGATCTGTTCGCGGGGCAGGAATTCATGATACCCCGAATGCTGGACGCGTCCAATCCACTTCGCCCAGAAGAAGACGGTCAGGGCGCTTCCCATCACCATGAACACCAACAGGAACGGAGAGCGGATCGTCGCCTCGATGGCGAGCCATTTGCTCATGAGCATTCCGAACGGCGGCAGGAGCATGGACATCATGCCGAGAAGCATCACCACCGAGGTGAAGGGCATTTTGAACATGAGGCCGTCCATGTCTTCCACGTCGCGGCTGCCGATGTGACTTTCGATCCGTCCCATGCAGAGGAAGAGGAGACCTTTGGAAAGCGCGTGGAAACTGATGATGGAAAGTCCGGCCGCATACGCGATCGGGGAATCGATCCCGGCGCAGGCCACCACCAGCCCGAGGTTGGAGATGGTCGAATAAGCCAGAATCTTCTTTCCGTTCCTCTGGGTGCAGGCCAGCAGGGCCCCGCCCAGGAAAGAGAGGGAGCCGGCGAAAGCCACGCACATCATCACCCGGCTGTCGCTGGTGAATCCGGGCGTGATGCGCATCACCAGATATACGCCCGCCTTGACCATGGTGGCCGCATGAAGCATCGCGGAAACCGGAGTCGGCGCCACCATCGCGCCCAGCAGCCACGAATGGAACGGGAAAAGCGCGGATTTCGTGAAGGCCGCCACGCACATCATGACCGCCGCAAGAATGGTGATATGGCCGGAATGGAGCAATTCGTCGAAGGTCTCGCCGCCGGTCTTGTATTTCA
>CAYWZD010000355.1:0-4682 GCA_964462755.1 uncultured Victivallales bacterium
CGGATTGTCAACAACCGGAAACAAGAAAACCGTCTTTCAGCTCCACGGAACGGTCGGCCAGCGCGGCGACATCCCTGTCGTGCGTGACCATGACGATCGTGGTTTTCGCCTCGGTGTGAATCTGACGGAAAAGATCCAGTATTCCCGCGCCGGTGACGGAATCCAGATTGCCGGTCGGCTCGTCCGCCAGCAGAAGCTCCGGCGAATTGATGAGGGAACGGGCAATGGCCGCCCGCTGCTGTTCTCCGCCGGAAAGTTCATTTGCCCGGTGTCCGACGCGATGGGAAAGCCCCACGCGGTCCAGCAGTTCGAGCGCCTTTTTCCGGGCCTCGTTTCTGGAGGAGTGTTCCAGCATGGCGGGGAGCATCACATTTTCGCAGATGTTGAGTTCGGGCAGCATGTGGTAGGCTTGGAAGACAAACCCGATGTGACGGCGGCGGAACGCTACGGTTTCACGGGCGGAGAACGAGGCGATATTGTGTCCGCCGATCGCGAGGCTTCCTTTGTCCGGACGGGAGATCGTTCCGATGATGTCGAGCAGGGTGGTCTTTCCGCTGCCGGACGCTCCGAGAAGCGCCACCCATTCTCCGTGTTCGACCGACAGCGTAACGTCTTTGAGGACATCCACAAGGCTGGCTCCGATCCGGAAACTTTTGGCGATTCCTTCGACCTTGAGAAAGGGGCTGGTATTTTCGAGGTTGCCGTTGTTATTCATAGCGCAGCGCCTTCGACGGGTCCAGTTTTGCCGCGCGCAACGCCGGGATGACCCCGCCGAAGGTGCACAGCAGAACGGAGATGAGCCCGATCCAGAAAATGTCCGTCATGATGATCCGGGCGGGGAGTTCATTGAAGTAATAGATTTCGGGCGGGAAGATTTCCTGTCCGGTGATGGCTCGCATGGACAGCAGGATCGCCATGCGGTATTTGACCACCAGCGCCCCCAGAATGATTCCCGATACGGTTCCGATCACTCCCACGAAAAAGCCTTGCAGAATGAAGATCCGCATGACCGTCCCGGAGCCCGCTCCCATGGCCTTGAGCAGTCCGATTTCCTTGGTTTTCTGAATGACCGTCGTGATCAGCGTGTTGGTGATGCTGAACGCGGCGACCAGCACGATGAAGACCAGCAGGAAGAACTGCATGTTCTTTTCCACCTGAAGCACGCCGAGGAGTCGTTTGTTGATTTCCTGCCAGGATTCGATGAAGCAGAACGGGGCGTCCTTTGCCAGGTCGCTCCGGACCCGGGACAGGAATTCATCCATGTGGAATGGGTCCGGCGTCCAGATGTAGATGGCGGACGCCACGCCGTAATCGAGGTCCAGCAGTTCGGCCACGTCATTGATGTTCATGAACAGGATGTCGCGGTCGAAATCATACTTGTTGAAGCAGGAAATTCCACCGATCCTGTATTCGGACGGAAGATACATTTCCAGATTTTTCGAGACTTCGAGTTTGCCGTTCTTGCCGCGCTTGACCAGTTTTGCCAGATTGGTCGGCGAGTGAATCAATAGTTTCTGTCCGACGTTCAGCCCCAGATCGCGGGCGATGATGTAGCTGACGACGACTTCTCCGCGTTTCAGGTCCGCATTCCCGGCCCGGATCACTTCCGAGAGCTTGAGGCGGTCGACTTTCCTCGACGGATCGAACCCGATGACCACCTTCGGAACGAAGTCGTCCTCCTTCTGGAGCAGCACCGGCGAAATGATGACCGGCATGGCTTCGCCGCCGGCTTTCTTCACGATGTCCACGATGATTTCCGGATTGCGGATCACCACTCCGCTGAACTTGGGACGGATTTGCGCATGGGATGTGGTGTCCAGCAGTTTTTCGCGCATCTTGTCCGAGAAACCCGTCATGACCGCCAGCACGACGATCAGCACGGCGACGCCGAGCGCCACCCCGATCACCGAGATCAGCGTGATCACCGACACCGCGTTGCGTTTCGGTTTGAAATATTTCCATGCAAGAAACAGTTCCGCTCGTATGCTCATTTGGTCTCCGGTCGTTTCTGAATCGGGAAATGTATCACACTTTCCTTTTATTTTCATCCCCGGAACATGTTATTTTTCAAAAAAAGGTGATATATTACCGGAAAACAGGAAATCCCGGTGAACCAGAACAATCCCCGTAAAATCGAACTCCTCGCCCCTGCGGGCAATCCCGCCGCCGCTCTCGCCGCTTTCGACGCCGGAGCGGATGCCGTCTATTGCGGACTCCGCAAATTCAACGCGCGCGAGCGGTCCGAAAACTTCACCACCGCCGAACTCGCGAAGACGATCGTCTATGCCCGCCGCAATTCCCGCCGGGTCTATGTGACCTTCAACACCCTCCTCCGGGAAAGCGAACTTTCCGAAGCCGCCGCCGAATTGGCAAAACTGTCCGTTTGCGCGCCGGACGCGGTGATCGTTCAGGACCCCGGCGTTCTGCGTCTGATCCGGAAATATTTTCCGGAACTGACGGTTCACGCATCCACGCAGATGGGCTTTCACAATTCCGCCGGATTGGAAGTCGCCGCGTCGCTGGGCGTCAAACGCGTGATTCTGGAGCGTCAGGTGACTCTGGAGGAAATCCGCGCGATGCGCCCGGCCGGAAAACCGCTTCCCGTCGAATTGGAAGTTTTTGTGCATGGCGCACTCTGCTGCTGTCTTTCCGGTTCGTGCCTGTTTTCCTCCTGGCTCGGAGGCTGGAGCGGGAACCGGGGCAAGTGCAAACAGCCGTGCCGCCGTCAGTATTATAATAAGGAAGATGTCCGCGGAACTCGCGGTGAATTTCTTTTCTCGCCCGACGATCTCTGCGCGCTGGAGCTTCTGGACTCCTTCCGGGAGGCGGGCGTGGTCAGCTTCAAGATCGAGGGACGCCTTCGTCGTGCGGACTATGTGGAGAAAGTCGTGCGTGCTTACCGAACGGTTCTGGACGCCGCGGCGGAACAGCGTTCCGATGCGCTGAAAGAAGCCTCGGATATTCTGCGGGGCGTCTGCGCCCGGAAACCCTCGCTCGGTTTTTACACGGATGCCTCCGCGCAGAATCTGGTCCGGCTGGGGGCATACGGCGGTTCGGGTGTTCCCTGCGGGACGGTGAACGCTTCCGTGCCGGGCGGTCTGGAAGCCGTAATGAGCGGACGTCTCCACGTCGGCGACACCGTCCGGGTGCAGGGAGCGGCCGATTCCGACGACGGCTTCATGCTGACGGTTCTCCGGCTGGAAGTGAACTGCCGTCCCGTGATGAAAGTTCTTTCCGGCGAACATTGTTTTATCGCCTGCGACAAAAAAGCCTCCCGGAACGCCCTCATTTACCGTACCGGAGAATCCGGCCCGGACTATTCCGCGCGTCTGGCGAAACTTCCCCTTCCGAAACCGGCGCTTGACCTTTCCGTTTCTCTGGATGGAAAACGTCTTGCCGTGCGGGTTCTGAACGGGGAAAAACCTTATGAATGGGAAGCTCATCCCGCCCTTCAGCCCGCACAGAAAAGACCGCTTTCCGCGGAGGACCTGCGGACGGAATTCGCTTCGGCGGCGTCCGAGATTTTTGAAGCGGGGCGGATCAAGGCTACGGTCGAAGGCGACTGGTTCCTGCCCGCCAGCGAACTCAAGAAACTCCGCCGCGCCTTCTGGAGTCAGGCGGAGAAGGAAATCCCGCCCGAGGCTCCCCGTGCAAAAATTCTTGCCGCCCTTTCCCGCTTCCGGGAAGAGTATGCGGCCGGAAAACCGGGGCAGGGGGCGCTCTTTCCCGATTGCGTCGCTCTTGGAAAAGACGGAAAACGTTCCGGCTGCGTCGCACGTGAAATCGACGATGTGCGGGATGTGTCGGACGAAGTGATTCTTCCGCCGTTCGTTCCTGAAACGGAGCTGGCCGCGCTCCGGAAGAAAATTGAAGCGCGTCTTGCGTCGGGTTCTCGGGTGTTTCGGATTACGTCCCTGTTCCAGCTTGCCTTTTTCAAAGACAAACCCGGCGTGACGCTCAAGACTTCCTTTCCGATGACGGTCTGCAATTCGGCGGCGGTTCAGCTCTGCCGGGAACTCGGCATCGCCGGAGTTCAGGCGTGGATTGAGATGGGGCGTCTGGACTGGATCGCGCTACGGGAAAAATCGGTTCTGCCGCTGGAACTCTATGTCTATGGACGCCCCTGCGTGTTCACCACCCGCGCGGCGCTTCTCCCGTGGCATGGAATTACCGATCAGCGGGACCATGCGTTCAGGCTGGAAAAAGACAACGGCTTGACCCATCTGTATCCGTCCGGTGTCCTGATAATCGAGGAGGTTCCGCCCGGCTTCTCCCGTTTCACCGACTTGCGCCACGCAAGCGAAAACGAAACAGATGTCAGCCGGTTCAATGAACTCCGGGGATGGGCGTGAACCGGACGATGTCCGAGAGAACACGTCAGTTCCGATGTTTGAAGACGGCAAACGAGTTTGCCTGGGTGCAGGGAAACTTTTCCCTGCCGCGGAGTTTGAGGAAGCGGAGTCCTCATGCTCTTTGCCTTTCGCGGCGGCGGTTCCCCCGCTAAAGGACGAGCGACGAAGGAGCGAGAGCCGTCGTTCACGTAAGGTTGCCTTCGGGGAAACGCCCGGAGCTTTCGAACTTGATAAATCAAGTTCTCGTCCTTGAGCGGTTGGAACCGCTCCGGGCGGGGATTTCGTGCTTTGCACGACCAACTTATGCAGTTGGATCGCAGCAGGTCAGCG
>CAYWZD010000356.1:0-4672 GCA_964462755.1 uncultured Victivallales bacterium
ACTGCGGCTGGTCTTCTACGAGCATTGGGGTCTGATGCTGGCTGGGGTGGCTTGTTGAAAAGTTCCCATGGGAAACGGTTGAAGCTGGCTTCCTCCGGTTTCTGGGGAATTTGGAAGAGCTGATAGATGGAGGCGGTCTGCCCCGTGACGACTTTTCCTTTTCCAAGACTTCCTTCCCGGAAATTGGCCAACGGATCATGTTTCCAGTTTCCGTATGCGTTGGGTCGAACATGGAATTCGACCGGGAGCCCTTGTATGAGGTAGTGGTCGTCCGGAACCGGCTTCAGATGGGCGGCCTTGACAAGGCTGTCGAGATTTCCGTAAGGTGCGGGCGTATTGAGAAAAAGCGAGGCTCCCTTTTTAACGTTCCCTTCAATATATTTGGCAAGTTCCCTGCCGATGTTTTCCGGAACGGACCGGCCGCCGATCATATAAAGATCATACGTGTTGTCCTTGAGTTTTTTCTGGATTTCTTTCGGGTTCTCGTCGGTATAGTAAACATCGGCATTTCTGGCGGTAGTCGTCAACATATCCGCCTGAACATTCAATCCGCTGAAGAGTTCCCTCGGGTCGGAGAGCGAGACAAGATTGCTTCCGACGACCAGAATTTTCAGAGGCGACGAGGACTCGCCATAGAGATTCTTTGAGAACTTGAATTCCGTTCCGGGAATCATTTTTTTGATGCCGGCACGGCTGATTTTCCGAACTTCGAAGGAAGAGATTTTACCTTTGAACAAACTGATGTTTTCAATCTCCACTCCGTTTTCATTATTTTGGGTCCCCAAGCGGTAGAACGCCAGCGAGGCAACATCCTTTACGGGCTTGAAGGATTGATAATACTCCTGAAACTCTTCCGTGAGAGGGAGTCCCCAGAAGACGGACCCGACCTGTCCGAATTTTCCATCCGCGGTTCTGCCGATCTGCGTAGCGGCCAGCGCCCCTTCTTTTCCAAAGCGTTTTGCCCGGATGCGGAGCGTGTATTCTTCTTCCGGAACGACGATACCTTTGACCCATACCGTGTAGAAATGATACGCCTTTCCGGTCGCGCGTATCAGCCAGATGTCGGAAAGAGGCGCGGTTTCCACTCTCTGGATATCCGGGTTATTGTATTTACCTGATGAAACATCGAATCCGGGATTTGGAAGAAGATTTGTCTTGATCCGTTCGGAGCGGCCGCAAAAAGTAACAGGCGTTCCATTTTCAGGCGTCATGGCCGCCTCATTCCATTGATCCGGCTGGTGGTAGTTGGGAGAACCGTCCATCACGGCAAACGAACTCTGCTCCTCCTTCCTTACGGGCATGTCGATGTTGTAGCGGCAAATATTGAAACGGACTTTCTGCAATTGCTGCGGCGCTTTCATCCCAATCGCTGAAAACGGAATGGTCAGGGAAACGCTCCACTTGTCTTTTTCAGAGAAAATCTGTTTTCTTATTCCCGGCAGCTCTGTTTTGTTTTTGTTGACACTCATATGGATTTGCCCGTTTTCGGAAACGGCGATCTGATAATAGGGATTCGAAACAGGGTCCGGCTGGAAGAAAAACTCAAAATTGTTGTCGGCGAACAGATTTCTTTGCAGGGTCCGGTCAGACCGGTAGGACGGAGAGAAATATCCCTGGAGATATACATACAGATTCTGATTGTCATAGAGCATTTGCGCCTTGCTTATGCACGACTCTACGGAGGCCTTCTGCGGTATGACAAATCCACTCAAGGTATCGGCCTGTTTCCAGACGGAGGCAATTGGTTTGCCGTCCGGAGCAAACGGAATCCTGTCCGTTTTACGGATTTGGGGTAAAACCTCCGAAGCCGGAAGCATCGAGGCAAACAGGAGTATTCCGGCCGCCGCCAGGTTTTTTTTCAAAGACATTTTCATGGAGCCCTTTCTTGAAAGGTTCAGGGGGTATTGGATATTTCTGTATTCAGTATTCTTATAATCCGGTACATATCGTCGGGTCGCGTGTCAGATCCCATTTGCGGGAGGCTGCGCCTATTCCGCAAATGCGCCATGTATCGTCCGCCGGCAATCCCGCCTGCGCCCAGAAAGCCGCCGTTGCCATTCCACGGTATCCCATCATCTGGGAAACGTTACCGCCCAGTGTAGCGAAATTAGCCTTCCCTGTATGGCGAAACCCGGTCTGCTCTCCCGACGGATTGCTCATTTCACCCCGGGTTTGGTATCCATACTCGAAACTGCCGCTGCTGTTATAAGGGGTATCACTTCCATCGGCCCAGTACATTACATTGGAAGGGGATGGAGATTTTGTCCCTCCGCGGCCGAACTCCTTGATATTGCGGGGATAATAGACACTGTTGCCGCCGACGGAAGCCAGGAAGCGGAGTTTGTATCTTGAAACATAACCGGCCGGCGCTTTCAGATCAAACTTGGCGGAAGGACAGTCGAAAAACTTCATGACGGCTGATTCTTCCTTCCCAAGATATTGTCCGATTCCGGTCAAGCCCACCCGGCTGATCGGAACATACGTCGTATAGGTTCCCGGGACCCAATCTTTATAGTCGTTCATGTAGCCTGTCGACGCGAGGAAAAGCTGTTTCAAGCTGGATTTGCAGGAAGTTCCCTTGGCCATTTCTCTTGCTTTGTTCAGTGCGGGCAGCAGCATTCCAGCCAGAATCGCGATGATCGCAATTACGACCAGGAGCTCAATAAGCGTGAAGTTTTTCTTCTGAAATTTCCATTGACTGCGGTTTTTTGTTCTCATGACAATACCATCCCTTCCATCTGTTCTGTTTATTGGTTCCAGTCAAAATTCATTTATGGGCACTTTTTCAGTTGATTCCTTAGAAATAATGCTTCCGGCTGGAAAACGGGAAAATTCAGAGGCGGAGCCCTTGCCGTTCAGACGATAGTAGGCAATCGCCCCCTCCAGCATAAGTTTCGTACGATGGTCATCCATACAGGAAATGCGTGGATAAATCAGGTTGCTGGTGCTGCCGAAGGCCATTAAAGAAAGGTCGCCAGGCACTCTCAACCGCCACAAAATCAAGGCATTGTATATCGAGATTCCAAGGCCCGGATAAATCGCTATGATTCCAGTGCATCGACTTTGCTTCAGCAAACGCGAAAGAGTCTCAAGAGAAAACTCTTCGCATGCGATGCATTTTTTTTCATCCGCTGGGAGACCGTATGACTGCAAAGAGTCCAGAAAGCCTTGATGACGCAAAGAGGTTGAGATATGGGTATGCGGTCCGCAGTAAAGCGCGAGTTTTCGATGCCCCAGTTTGTAGAGATATTCCACGCAGAGACGCATATTTTCAATATTGTTTCCATCGCATGCGGGAAAATCGGGATATTCCTGAATGGAATAATGAAAGACAGCCAGCAGGCCATGACGCCGGCAGAAGGCGGCAATCTGATCACGAGATTTCTTGTCATTGTTGTTGAATATATAAATATAACGAATCTTTGCGCCCAAAATTTCCTTCAAGCGTTCCTGCAGGTCAGGGTATGAAAAAAGCTTGACGCTGAACCCCGCCTGATGAAATTGGTGAATCAGTCCGAAAGCAATGGACATCTCGCCCGTAAAAGAATAAAGAAACGCGATTGTCTTGTCATCAAACCCCCGCCTTGTCACCGCCGCGGGAGAGTTGGAAACATAGCCAAGCTTTTTGGCGGTCTCCAGAACCAGCTTCCGTGTGGAATCGCTGTAGCGGGCCGCCCATGGAGAACCGTTCAGGATGCGCGATACACATGAACGGTTAATTCCAACCGCATCGGCTACGCTTTTCTGTGTAACGGGAGGGCATTTCATACCTTAGTCTCTCCGGTTTTTCTTCAAACAACAACCTTTGGCACACGTGTGCCTTTTCGTAATTATAACCTGCATTTACAGGATTGTCAAGGGGCAATCACATAAAAAAACTTATTTTTCGCCCCCCCGTATTGCGGCCATGAGCCATTTCCGTTTCTGTTAAAGTGTCATGCAATACTCCCGGTATTGCCGCGGTCCAGCCGCGAAGGCTGGGCGTGCAGAGCACGAAATCTCCGCCCGGAGCGATTCCACTCGCTCAAGAACGAGAATTTGCCGGAACGGCAAGTTCGAGAGCTCCGGGCGTTCCCGGAAGACAACCTCACGGGAGCGGCGGCTCTCGCTCCTCTCGGAGCTCGTCCGTCAGCGGGGGACCCGCCGCCGCAAAGGCAAAGAACAGGAGGGCTCCGCGCCCTCCAACTCCGCGGCAGGTGAAACCACTTGCACCTCGGCAAACAGGTTTGCCGTCTTTGAGAAATTTTGATTGACGCAATCCGCCTTATTCACGGCATCCGTACCAACGCCTCAACCGGGATGATCGACAATACACAGTCTTCTTTACCTTGCGTGCAAGCGACGTAAAGGTTCCCGTTGTGTTCAAACGCGTTGGGATATGACCACTCCGTGGGTTTCCCCACGGCTCTCCCTAACAACCTGATTTTCGGCCATTGCTGATGCCGTATCTTGAAAATATGTTTGAAGAGTCCTCCTTCAGGACCGGTAAGGGCGATGCTCAACAGAAACCGGTCGTCTTCCAGATTGTTGGTCAGCAGATAGTTGTGTCCGGTGCTCAACTTTCCGGCGAACGGCTGACTCGGCGCCAGGGGAAAGTTGCTCAAGGCAAGTTCTGTCCAAGTGTGTCCGCAGTCATGGCTTTCGGCGACCGGAGCGGTCAATGCGCCGGGAA
>CAYWZD010000357.1:0-4665 GCA_964462755.1 uncultured Victivallales bacterium
TACGTTTTCGAGCGGAAACTGAAGAAAGTCCGGGAGATCGACCATCCCGACTTCGACGGAGAACTTTATCTTCAGGCAAGCGGCCCCGGCTTCTTTCAGAAACTCCTGAAACTGTTTCCTAAAAAGATGATCGGGAAAAAGCCAGCGGTCGCGGTTCCATTCTATCATCCGGACGGGATGGTCGGCTTCGATCTTTCCACACGGGAGCCGCTGCTGCATTTTCAGGAAATCACGATGGCGCTTGATCTGGTCAAACGTGGTTTCATTACCGCGGTTGCGGATGCGTATCCCTTTCATTTTCCGGCGGACGACCCCGCGCTCGGACGGGCGGAATTCGAATGTGATTATTCCCGTTACGGCACTTTCGCGAGCTGGAAGATCGCCGGGGAAAAGCTGATGCGCGAATATCCGGGGTGGACCGGAATCGGGAAGCTCGTTTCCGATACGAAACTGCTGCTGGACACTCTTTCCGAAGATGTTCGCGTGGACACTGCGAGAATCGGGATTGCGGGGCATTCCCTGGGGGGAAAAATGGCATTTTACACGGGATGTCTCGACGATCGTGTGAAAGCCATCCTTGCAAGCGATTTCGGGATCGGCTGGGACCAGACAAACTGGGCTGACATCTGGTACTGGGGAGACAAGGTCGACAGTCTCAAGAAAACGGGGCTCGAGCATTCCCAGCTCCTCACGTTGAGCGGGGCGAAACCGTTCATGCTCCTTGCCGGACTGTATGACAACGAGGAAAGCGGCGAAATCATGCGCCGCGCCGAAGGATACGGAGAGTCCCCGGAGAAACTTGTCCTGTTGAATCATGCGTCAGGACATCGGCCTCCCACGAGTGCGCTTGAAGAAGGATATCGTTTCCTGGAACGCTGGATTTGATTTTTTTCCGCAGAGATTCTGTTATTTTACGGATTGAACCTTCAGCCGTTTGAAATCTTCCGCCTTCTGCATGAGGAGCCGGCGCCTGTAGACCTGAAGGTAAATATTGTAGTTGATTTTCTGGATGCACACCCAGTTCAGCGATTTGAGCTGTGCGTAAATATAAATGACTTCTCCGTAGGGGAATTCATTCACGGAAATGATCCCGTATTTTGTATTCAGGATTGTCCTGCGGATTTTCGGAGTGGAAAAGAATTTCATCTGCATTTCGCCGCCCTGTTTGTGCTGCGACCAGTCGAAATCATTTTTGAGGAACTCGGAATTGGAACTGACGATGATGCGGCCGTCCACATCGATGATTGCGGACTCGATCACGAAATGTCCGACGTTTCCGGTATTCAGCAGGCTTTTCGCGAACTTGTTGAAAGAGACATCCAGTCCGGTCACACCATAGAAAGTCCCCTCCTCGTCGCAGATCTGCATGGAACAGGGGAGAGAGAGCCCGATGAGATAATCGGAACCGATATATGGTTTTCCCCATACCGGAACGGCGGAGAATTTGCCCCTGATGTACCAGGGACGTTTCCTGGGATCGAAGTCATCGGAATAGGCGTTCCGCCACGGATAGGAGAACTGGATTCCTCCTTTCAGTCCGACATAAACGCTTTTCGCGGGCATGCCTTCCGTGAGGGCTTTCTCCAGAAGTTCGTCGCGGTTCTGCGGAGAGAGATGCACTCCCGGTTCGCTTTCCAGAATGCAGAGTTTCATTTTCCCCACCAGCGGAGAAAGAATATGCGCCATTTCCGTGCCGAATACGGTGTTTACGTCGGGTGCGAACTTGCAGATTCCTTCGGAAAAGGAGACCTTGTCCCGATAATACTCTGAGAAAACGGCGTCCGGCGGGGTGCGGACATTTCCGTTCGCGTCGTAGATCGTGAAGCGGAGAGGTTCCTTCACGTTCCGGATTTTAAGGAGATTGACCACATGCGCGGCGAGAACGGTCAGGTTTTTCTCCTGATAGAGGATGATCCGGTCCAGAGAGGAGGCGGCGGCCATGCATTTGCTGTAGGCGAGGTTGATGGCCTCCGCCCGTTCGTTGGCGAGTTGTGCCCTTTGAAGATGTTGATAGATAATGAAGGAGACGGAAATGGCGGCAATGAGGATGGTCAGGAGGAAGGTGAACAGCATCAGCGTCCTGTGATGGGAGGTCCAGCGGATGATCTTCAGGAAGAAGTTGTCCGGCAGCGCCTTGACCTCGTTCCCCTGCATATAGTTGCGGATGTCGTCCGCGAGTGCGCGGACGGTCTGGTAACGGTCTTCGCGGTGGAGGGCGACGGCTTTCCGGATGATGCCTTTGAGGTCGCGGTCGATTCCGAAGTTGAACTGGTGCACCAGCGGTTCCAGAATGCCGTCTTTGATGTTCGCAAGGACCTCGTCGTTTTCTTCTCCCCCGATGGCATACTGCAAAGTGGTGACCTCCTGAAGGATCAGGCCGAGAACGAAGATGTCCGCCCGTTCATCGCATTTTCTGCCATGGACGGCTTCCGGAGAGAGGTAGCGGGGCGTTCCCGCGATGGTTTCGGGCTTGACCCAGGGGGTGGTCTCGTCTTCCGGAGAATGGATGATTTTCGCCAGTCCCCAGTCCATGACGTAGACTTCCATGTATTCCCCGATCATGATGTTTTCGGGTTTGAGGTCACAGTGCATGATGTTCCGGTGATGGGCGTAGGACATGGCGTCGCAGACATGAAGAAAAATTTCCAGCCGCTTGAAAAGGGAGGCTTTTTCATCGAAACACTCGATTCCCTTGTGATGGTAGGCGAGGATGATGTTTTTAAGGTGGTCCCGGAGCGTTTTCCCGTTGATCAGCTTCATCGCCATGTGGAAGCCGTTCGCCTGATCCGTATTCAATGCATACACCGGAATGATGGCGGGGTGGTCCAGCTGTGCGGTTACCTTGGCCTCGGTGATGAAATCCCGGGTGACGCTCTCCTCGTCCGGGAGCTTATCCCGGAGCGATTTGAGGGCGACGATTCGTCCCAGATTCTTGTCCTTGGCGGCGGAAATGACTCCCTGGCCTCCCTCGTTGAAGACTTCCAGAGGTTCAAAGTTGTTTTCGATGCGGGGAATTTCGTCCTGATGAATCTGCGGAGTGTTGTCGATCGGGTAATTTGTGAACTTGGAAAGGCCCGGCCCGACAAAATCATCCACAACTTCTTTCCTCTGGAACATGTGGGCTGTAATGGAAGCCCTTGTCTTGAGGACTTCCAGCGAGAAACGCGCAGAAGGATTCTTTTTTTTCTTGATGGAGGACTTTTCGTAGAACGGAACCGGTTTTTCATGAGGCGTAAGCGGCAGGGCTTTCAAGGTTCCCGTGTCGGTAAAGTTTTTCCGTTGACCGGCCTTGCCGACTGTTCCAGGAGGAGAGATCGTAATGGTCTTTGCGCTCTCGAGTTTCTTTTTTTCTTCCTGATCCATATCAGCCTTCTCCCATTTTCATAGATGCGGATGCCGGAAGTCCCGACTGCTGGAAGAATGAAAAACGGAACAGCTTTCCGGAAACGGAATCGTTCCAATGTCAAATAATCGCAACACATCCGGAGCTTCTTCGAATGCAAGAAGACACCGCGTCCGGAAAGGAACTCCGGACCGGATGTTTTTCTTCCGGGGACATAATTCCCCGGCCCCCTCTGCATTCACGATGGTCATTTATTTGCCTGAAATGATATATTCCCACCCTTTGTCCTTGTTCCAGACGCGCCGGAGATTGACAGGCAATTCACGTCGGCAGATGTTGGCGGAAAGTTTGGCAAGAATGCCTTCAACCTCATATTCACTGGAAGGAAGGGAAAGTTTGACAGCGATTTCCTGAGAGGAGCCTGTGAACGGAACCAGAGAGGGGAGCTTCTCCTCGACTTCAAGCTGGAGACGGATAATGCTTTTGCTTGCGAGCTTGTAAGCCTGAACGCCGGGCTGGTGGAACGCATTGATGTGAATGAGTTCCGCATAAGCGGCGACCGCCCGTTCGTAGAGGGCGATGAGCATTCCGAGGTTGAACGGATTGACCTGTGTCAGCTTCATCTCGATGACCTGACGTTTCTTGGAACGGAGTGCGTTGGAAAGTCCGGTCATGAAGCCGTGGAGGTAATCGCCCATGGCGATGCCTGCGGAAATGGGGGCGCTCATGGCGTCTTCCAGAATCTCAATGAAGGTGACGAAGAAGTCATCGCGGCCGTCGTTGAGCTGTTGAATGAAAGCATGGGCGTCGGTTCCGCCCTTGTTGCCGAAAACGTTGAGTCCCTGATGGACCGTGTTTCCGTCCAGATCCTTTTCCTTGCCGAGACTTTCCATCACAAGCTGCTGGAGATAACGGGAAAGGAGGATCAGCCGGTCGGAATAAGGAACGATGACCATGTTGCGATCACCTTTTCCGTTGCCGGCGATATACCAGACCGCGGAAAGCATGTAGGCAGGGTTGTGGGAAAGATGGGGATTGCGGGTCAGCTTGTCCATGTGACATGCTCCGCGGAGCAGCGCTTCGAAGTCGATTCCGGTCAAGGCGGCGGGGAGATGTCCCACGATGCTGGTTTCGCTGGTGCGTCCGCCGATGGACTCCGCCATTTCGAAAACGCGCAGCCATTTGGAAGAACGGGCCAGATTGTCCAGTTCGCTTTCGTTCATCGTGACGGCAACCGCATGTTTGGAAAAATCCAGTTTTTTCGCCGCATACTGCTGCATGCACTCGATCATGTTGTTTTTGGTTTCCTGCGTTCCGCCGGA
>CAYWZD010000358.1:0-4657 GCA_964462755.1 uncultured Victivallales bacterium
CGACTCCGGAAAATCCGGCGCTGTTCACCCACTTCTGCATGGGACTCTTCGGAGGCGTCGTCCTGTTCTTCTCGGCCATTTACCAGGGAAAAATCGGAGCCCTCGCCTGCGACATGTTCGGTGAAACGAACAAAGGCTTCGGAAATGCGATCACGGTGGTCGGCATTGTCGAAACCGTCGCGCTCTTTGCCACGATTTTCGCGGCCATGGCAATCTGAGCTGAAACTGAATGTCCGAACAGACATTGGAAAAAGATGTCGTTGTGACGAACAAGGCCGGAATCCATGCGAGACCGGCCTCCGCCATCGTCATGGCCGTGATGGCTTCCGAATGTTCCGTCACAATTTCAAACATTGAAACAGGCGCTGAAGCCAACGGGGAGAGCACCATGTCCCTGCTTACCCTTTCCGCGCCTTTCGGAACCCGCCTCCATCTCAAGGTGACGGGAAAGGATGCCGAACGACTGCTTGGAACGATTGTCCGGTTGTTTGAAACGGGATTCGGAGAGGATTAAAAAAATGTTCCGAAAATCCTCCCCTTTTCCTGCTGAATAAAAAATTAAGATATTTCTTGCGGAATTTTTCTTGTTTTTCTTCTTCATCTATGATATAATACGAGTAATTTCAGCAGGATATAACAGAATGATGTAAAAAGGGAGTGATAAACATGAAACTGTCAAAGATCGTTGCTGAAAAACATACGGGCCCCGTTCCCTCGATCGACTACCGGGCGACTTTGCGCGAAGCTTCCAAAATGATGCAGGGAAAACAGTGCGCGGCACTGATGGTGACCGACTGTGAACATTTCGACCCGCTCCAGTACAAAGGGCTTTTCACCGCTCTGCACTTCGTCGATGCCCTCGCGAAGGGTGCCGATCCCGACAAGGACTGCGTCGGGGACTATATGCTGACCCGTCTGATTGTCGCTGCCGGCGAAGACGACGTCGAGTATCTCAAGAATGTGATGGTGCGTCACAAACTGACGCATCTGCCTGTTATCATCAACAAGAAGGTGGCGGCGCTCATTTCCATGGCGGACATCCTCGAGATCGAAAACATCGACAAGGACATCAAGCTCCGTTGGCTCAATGATTTCACCGGCTCTCCCGGCGGAGACCGCAATCAGGTCTTCTGAGTTTCCCATACACAGGAAAAATTGGGTTCTCCACGCCGGGGAACGAAAGTTACGACAGGGTCTGCACGGCGGCGAAATGAAGGGCCATCCAGACGATATAGCGCACGAATTTTCCGAGCGTCATTACGCCAAGAAAGCGTCCCGCCGGATACCGCATGAATCCCAGTGCGACCGCGAAAACATCGCCGACAATCGGAAGAAAACAGAAGAAGGCCGCCGGAAGGCCGAATCTGCCGATCCGTTTTCGGGCGGTCTCGATGTCCGGGGCTGAAATGCGGCAATATTTTTCAAGCCATTCGAGTTTGCCGAGACGTCCCAGAAAAAAGGTGGTCGCACTTCCGAGCGAATTGCCCAGCGTGGCGATCCCGAGACACCAGACCGGCGGCAACCCGGACAGCAGAGCCGCGCTCAGCACAGCCTCCGAACTGAACGGCAGAATGGTCGCCGCCAGAAACGCCGACCAGAACAATCCGAGTGCAACTGAAACAAGCATCCACATCACTCTTCCGATGGTATCCCTTCGTCCTTGATCCGCCACAGATAGAGCGAGGCGAGCGTGCCGTAGGGCGAATAGCGCCGACGGTAAAACTCGAAATCAGCTTCGGTCAGACTGTCGAGATTGTGCAGACGCATGATCCCCGAACGGATACCCAAGTCTTTGTAACTCAGGATATCCTTGCGCCCGAGGGCGAAAATCAACAGCATCTCGGCCGTCCAGACGCCCACACCCTTAAGTTTGACGAGTTCGGCGATGATCTCCGCGTCCGAGAGACCGGGAAGCCGTGCAAAGTTTACGGAGCCGTCCGTGGCGGCCGCGGCAATGCCTTTGAGATATTCGATTTTCCGGGCGGAAATCCCGCATCCGCGCAGTCCCTTGAATGCCGCTCCGGAAACCGCTTCCGGAGTGATGTTTCCCAGAAGGTTTTCCACCCGGTCGCAGAGAACTTTCGCCACACGCCCGGACAACTGCTGCGAAATCACGCTCCAGACCAGCGCCCGGAACAGATCTCCCTCGCAATCGAACGATTCCAATTTGATTGCCGTCACAGCCGGGGCGAATTCAGGAGCCTGCCGGCATAATGCTGTCTTGTCTCTGGAAGTGACTTTAAACTTCATTGTCCAACTCACATTGCATGATGTAGTCATCCATGACGAACCCGTTTCCGATGTCGGCTTTCACCGACTCGATCTGCCGGAAACCGTTCCGCAGATAACAATCGTATGCCTTGAGGTTCTGTTTGTTGACATTCAGCCGAAGGTGCTTGAATCCCTGTTTCCGGCATTCCGCCTTGATGTACCGGAGGACTTCCGCCCCCAGCCCCATTCCGTGAAAGGCTGAAAGAAGATAAATTTTATGAAGTTTTGCGCCGCCGTCCCGATATGCGGACCAGGAAACATACCCCGCCGGCCTGCCCTCGACCTGAATCAGTTCCCAGACCACTCCCTCCGCCAGTTCCTTGCGGAAAACTTCCGGGGAATACATCATCTCCAGCATGTAGTCGATCTGCTCGCCGGTCAGAATTTTCGAAAAAGTCTGCGGCCAGATTTCCATGACGATCTTCCGGACTTCTTCAAACGCCTCCGGGGTCTTCACTCTACGGGTTGTGAAACGGGCGTTTTTCTCCTCTTTCGCGGCCATGTAAAAATAATAAAATGAAAGGGCGACGATATACAGAACCATGGTCACGACCAGCACAGTGAACCGCCAGTCGGCGGAATGCGGATTCAATAATGCCACAGCCGCACCCCACAATGCGATCGGCAGAAGTGTCAGGAACAGCGCCAGCCACGCTTTCGCATGGGCGAAATTGAGCGTCACCCCCATCCATTTATGCGCGGGACATTTGTATACGAAAATTCTCGGGTCGTTTTTATTGAAACACAGCAGTTTCATTTCATTCTCCATCCCCTTTCGGAACGACTCCGCCGAGGCTGTATCCCTTGCCAAGGGTATAAAGACGTTTCACCGATTCATCGCCGTTCACATGGGAGGCGACAATCTCGCCGAGCACCAGCGGACAATTTCCCGGACGGGTCACTTCGATCAGGCGGCACTCGAAATTCGCCACAGCGTCCTCCAGAATGGGAACGTCGACGATTGTAGCCGGGGCAAACTTCAGCCCGGACTTCGCGCCCTTGTCCTCCTGATGTCCGTGCGTGGAACCGACATAAAGAGTCGCATCCGCCATTGCCTCCGATGGATAGGCGACAACGAATTCACGGTTCTTGCGGATCAGTTCCAGCGTATAGGCGCCGTCATCGATTCCGAGCAGAAACATCGGCGGACCGTCCGACGCGACGCAAACCCATCCGATGGCCATCAGGTTCACCCTGCCCTCATCGTTTTTCGTGATTGCCAGAACCACCTGCTCCGGAAACTTCCGTCCCCATGCCTCTTCAATCGTTGCCGTCTTCTGCATAATCAACCTCCCGTTCCAAGTCGCTTTCGGCTAATATACCGCGCCGGATAAGGAAAACAATAGGCAAAACGGGAATTTCATATTGCATCCGGCAGGAAAAGGCTTTGGAGAAAATCAGGAATTCCGGCGTTTCCAATTCCGGATTTCCTCCAGAAAGACAGGCACAACGGAATGAAGTTTCGCAGGGCCGATTCCGGGGATCAGGGCCGCCTCGGCGAGAGTCTCCGGCATCCGTTCCGCCAGTTCCCGCAGCGGACGGTCCGTCAGGATCACATAGGGGGGCGCGGCTTTCTTCGCAGCCATGGCAAGACGCACGGAGCGGAGGTGCTGAAACAGGTCCTTGTTTCCGGGGGAAATGAAGGAGGATTCCTTTTTCTTCTTCGGCGAAGTTTTCTGCTCGTGGATTTCAGGAAGCTCCAGTTTCAATGCGCCTTTTGTCCGCAGGAGCGATTCGCCCTTCTCCGACAATCCAAGACAGGGATATTCGGGATTGCCGACGCGTTCGACATACCCGGCTTTCTCCAGCGACTTGATATACTGCAGAATCTGATTCTGTTTCAATGACTTCAGGATTCCGAAACAGGCGTTGTTGTCATATCCGAGACGGATCATATCGGCGGACCTTGCCCCCGCAAGCATCTGGCTGAGTCGTCCGCTGCCCAGCCGTCCATGGAAGGAACGGACCGCCAGCAGGATGAGATGCACGGTTTCGAGTTCGCGTCCGGTCAGTTCGCGGAGACCTTCCGTATCGCCGGTGGAGCAATGATCGCAGTTCCCGCAGTTCCAGTCCTCGATATCTTCCCCGAAGTAGGAGATCAGATACGCCTGACGGCACAGACGGGTCGAAGTATACTGGATCATCTCGTCGAGACGTCCTCTTTCCAGTTTGGATTTGACCTCGTAAGCGGCAAAATCGATGTCGGGTGTTTTGCGTTCAGGACAAAGAAGTTCGGTCGCCCGTCCGCGGAACGGCTGGGCATATTCCAGCACGGAATGGTTCAGCGCGGCCAGAACGCGCTTGACCTGTTCCACGGTCAGTCCGGCAATCGCGGAAAGTTCCGGATAGGAATAGCGTTTTTCGGACATCGCCTTTTTGCCGGCAT
>CAYWZD010000359.1:0-4654 GCA_964462755.1 uncultured Victivallales bacterium
TTCCGACGGACGGATCATCGCCAACGACCGTCCGGACGCTTTCCTGAAAAATCCGCATCCGCTGGTCCGCGAATTCATTCATGCACAGTTCAATACCGGAAAAAAGGTCCCATCATGATTCGAAAAACACAACGCCGTTCCATTCTTCTTTCGCCGGAGTTCCTCATCGGACTTTTCTGCCTGGGCGCCGTCGCCATCCTGACCTACTTCACGCTCGTAATCCGCGGAAAAGACATCTTCGACACCCGCCAGCATTTCTACATTTCCGCCTCCTTCCCGCACGCCGGAGCCCTTGCGGTCAACGACAAGGTCAAGGTGCTGGGCGTCGACATGGGAACCGTCAGTTCCCTCGAACTGGGAGAAGGCAATTCCTCCGTCCTCGTCCGGATGAAACTCCGCAAGCTCATCCCCCTTTATGAGGGCTACGTCATCACCATCCAGAACTCTTCCGTCTTCGGCGGCGCCTACATCAACATCAATCCGGGCGACGCCGAACCGGACCGCCGTCTCCCGCAGGACGCCCTTTTCAGCGGGCTTCAGCCGATCGACCTGATTCAGGAAACCTCCGAACTCGTTTCCGCCTTCCGCGAAGACGAAAAATCCTTCCGCGAATTCATCATTCAGGGCGGCATTCTCGACAAGATCAAGGACGCCCTGACCCGCATCGAGGAAAATGCCCGGAACCTGAACGACATCTGCGCCGAAGTCAAATCCGGCAAAGGAACTCTCGGCAAACTCTTCAACGATCCCGCCTTCTACAACGATGCCCGGAACGCCTTCACCGCGCTTTCCGAATTCAGCAAAAGATCCAATGAAATCCTTGCGGAAGTCCAGGCGGGCAAAGGCACCGTCGGAATGCTTCTCAAGGATGAAAAAACCGCACAGGAATTCAAGACTTTCGTGGAAAACATGAACTCCCTTGCGAAAAAACTCAGTTCGGACAAAGGCTTCCTCGGCAGGCTGATGGCAGACGACGGACACTTCTTCGAAAACCTCAATTCCGCCTTGAAAAACCTGGATGAAATCACTTCGCTCATGAACAGCGGCAAGGGCACCCTCGGCAAGCTGCTCAAGGAAGACACACTGTACGTGGAAATGACCGCGACCGTCAAAGAACTGCGGACCGCGGTCAATGATTTCCGGGAAATGGCCCCGGTCGCCACTTTCGGCAGCATCCTGCTGGGCGCGTTCTGATCAGGAACCCCTGGCAGGAATCAGCCGGAACGGCGACTCAAAAAGCCATACGTTTCACCGGGAACGCAAATACTCCAGCACACGGCGGATGCCTTCCGCCGCGGGATACTTGTTGTTCTCATACTCGATGTTGACATATCCGGCATAGCCGATTTTTTCCAGTTCACGCAGAGTGGCCTTGGAATCGACCACCCCTTCCCCGACCAGCGCGGGACGGTAATACCGTCCGTCGAGCATACAGGTGAACCCTTCACACGGTTCGTCCTTGCGGTCCCAGTCCTTCAGGTGGACATGCACAATATCCGCGGCGCACGACCGGAGCGAGGCCACCGGGTCTTCCCCGGTGGCGGCGTTGCCGTTGTCGAAGGTCAGTTTCAGCGAAGGAATCTGTTTTTTGGCCTCGTGAAAATCGGCGGCCGTCACAAACGGACTCAGCTTGCCCGGAAAGTTCTCCACAGACAACTCCACGCCCGCGGGAGCGGCGATTTCCGCCACTTTCGCCAGAGCGTCCACCCAGATCCGGCGGTTTTCTTCCCGGGAGGCGACCTCCATGATTCCGGGCGTCGGAATCATCACGACCGGCGCGCCCAGCCGGACCGCCGTTTCGATTCCCGTTTTCGCCTCTTCCATCCAGCCGTCCTGTTTCCGGGTCAGATTGGAAAGGAAGAAGGTGTAGGCCGCCACGGGAAGTCCGGCGTCGGCGCTGAGCTTTTTCAGGTCCTCCGGACTTCTCCCGTAAGTGGTCACCCAGTCGATGCCGTCCATTTTGAGTTCGGCCGCCGTGCGGACAAAATCCTCCACACCATACGTCCCCTGACGGGCCATGGTGTAAGTCATCATGGAAAACTTCATTTTGCAAGATCCTTCAGGGTTTTCAGTGTGGCTTCGACAAGTTCCTGTCCGCCCTTGCTGGAGACGATGTTGCAATACCGGCTGGCGGAATAACCGCGCCCGTATTCGCCGCGTTCGGTCGCAAGATAACTGCCGCCGTCGTTGCCTGGAATCCCGGTCAGCTGAACGATGAACGTCTGCTCGAAGGGACTCCGCGCCTGAATCCGGTGCATGAAGTCCATATACAACTCGAAACGGTTCGTGGCAAAGGCGATGTTGCCAATGCGGACCACATGCATTTCCATGGGCAGCTTCGGGTCGGCATCCAACGTTTCATACCGGTCAACAATCCGCTGACAACGGTTGCGGCTGGCCACCAGAATGGAGTCATGATACAGTTTTTCCTCCGGCGTGCCTGTTTTGGAAAACTCCTTTTTGTTCAGCTCAGCAAGCATCTCCTTGTCATCCTCGTATTCCTCTTTGGTGATAAGGCGTTTGGAGAGCATGACCGTTTCGACTTTGTGCACCACGGGAAGATCGGTGCGGATATCCTTCTTCGCCCACGGGAGAACCTCGTCGAAAGCGGCGGCAATGCGTTCCGCGATGTCGCGGCGTCGGAAATCCTCACCGGACTTCGGATTGTCGCCGTATTTGAGATGGTAACGCCGCGCCTCGGCCTCCTTGTAGTGAAGCTGACGGGGCGCAAGATCACCGCCGGCGGCGCACTGACAGAGAATCGGAATATTCCCGTATTTCTTACGGATCAATTCGCGGGTGTCATGCCAGAAACTCGCGCTGAGCTGGTTGATGCCCTCGTCGTTCTGGCTCGGGCACGGAACGTTGATCAGGGCTCCGGTGAGCTTGCCTTCCTTGTCGAAGGTATACAGCAGATTGACGAAACTGTCGGTTCCCGCCTCATATCCGGCAAACATCGGATCGTTCGTATTGCCGTACATCGCGGAGTGTCCACTAAGCGCAGCCATGGAATTCTTCACGGCGCCAGGACGTTTGGAAAGGTCATCGAAATACGTGACCCGCCGACTGAATCCGACCGTCGCAAAACCGTATCCCCATGCGATGCCGCCGGGGGCGCGCTTCTTGTAAGCCTCGGCCACCGCCTCCGCCGCCTGCGTCGAAAAGAACTCGCGGTATTCATCCCCGGAAGCGATTTCGACTTCCGAAGGAACCTCGCTGATCATTGCGGTGGAAATTCCGCCGGGAGTGGCGACCCAGCCGGTATCGGAATAATGGCTCGGCCCTGCATGAGTATGCGTGGCGCTCATGAAGATTTTCTCGACCGGGAACCCCGGAAGGAGTTTCGCAGCCTTCGCCCGGATTTCGTCCATAAGCATGGACCGGATCACGACCAGATCGGCGGACATCATACAGACCAGGTCCTTGCCGTCATCAATGAGGAGGGCGGTCACAGTGACCGGATCGAGAATCCCCTTTGAAATGCGCATGTGGAACTGTCCCGGAATATTAACCGGCTTGTCCGTGGAAACATTCCGTGTCGCCCAGCCGATTTTCAATTCGCTCATGATACCATCTCCCTGTTATTTTTTCGCCTTGACAATGGCTTCGATGCGTTCCGCGTCGATTTTGTCGAGATTCGTGAAAACTTTCCGGATGCCTTCCGCCGCCTTTTCGGCAATATCGAGCCCGTTCGGAGCCCGCAATGTCTGGACCACGGAAATATGCTTGTGGCTGTATTCCAGAGCGCAGGGGAAGCGGGACGGGGTGTAATCCACGCCTTCGTCCGCGCCGGGAATGCTCCACGGATAGCCGTGCCCGTAGGCGTTCTTCGCCTGGAAAACCGTCATTTCCGGCAGGATGAAACGCTGCCAGACCATCGCACGGATTCCCTCGGCGGCGACGGCGGTCGCGACCACGTCGCGGAACCGGGTTTTTTCCTGTTCATTTCCGGTGAAGCCGATCGCATTGAAGTCGATCCGGAGATTGAAGTTGTACCAGTTGTGGACGCATCCTTCCGGCACGTAGGGAAGGAGAAGCCCCTTGATTCCCTTCAGGTTCTCCGCCAGATAGTTTCCGTTTTCGCAGCAGGTCTTGAAGTAATAGTCATACTTGGAGAGCTGGGCGCGGGCGAACGCGGCGGTGATCTCGTTGTTGCGGTACATCCAGCCGAGAGCATAGGCGTGATAATCGCGTCTCTGCTCCGGACGGGAAGTTTCGCCGAAACTCCAGAGCTTGGCGGCGTTCTCGAAAATCTTCGGATCGTCGGTGACGAAAATGCCGCCCTCGCCCGAACAGAGGCATTTGTTCTGGTTGAGGGAGAAAGCCGCGCAATTGCCGAGGGTTCCGGCTTTTTTGCCCTTGTAAGTCGCGCCGTGCGCCTGGCAGGCGTCCTCGATCACCGCCAGATGGTGCTTCTTCGCAATGGCGTTGATCTTGTCCATGTCGTCGCAGAGGCCGTGCAGCTGAACAACGATGATCGCCTTGGTGCGGGGCGTGATGGCGGCTTCGATCTTGTCCGGGTCCATCAGGAAGGTATCCGGATTGATGTCTACGAAAATCGGAATCGCGTCATGATGCAGAATGCACGTGGCGCTCGAGCTCCAGGTGTAGGCGGTCACGAGGACATGGTCGCCCGCGCCGATGCCGCATCCGA
>CAYWZD010000360.1:0-4642 GCA_964462755.1 uncultured Victivallales bacterium
TGCCGGCCGCGTTGCTTCCGCCGCCGACGCACGCGCAAACCATATCCGGCAGGATACCGGTCATGTCAAGGAACTGTTCGCGTGCTTCGATGCCGACGCACATCTGGAAGTCGCGCACCATCTGCGGAAAGGGGTGCGGACCGAGCGCGGAACCGATGCAGTAGATGGAATCCTTATATTCCTTCAGATAAGCCTCGAAGGCGGCGTCGACCGCTTCCTTGAGGGTTTTGAGACCGGCGGAAACGGGAACGACCCGTGCGCCGAGGATTTTCATGCGGGCCACGTTCGGAGCCTGCTTGGCGATGTCGACTTCGCCCATATAGATGTCGCATTTCAGTCCGAAGTAGGCGGCGGCTGTGGCGAGGGCCACGCCGTGCTGTCCGGCGCCGGTTTCGGCAATCAGTTTTTTCTTGCCGAGGAATGTCGCCAGCAGACCTTCTCCCATGCAGTGGTTGAGCTTATGTGCACCGGTGTGGTTGAGGTCTTCCCGTTTCAGGTAAATCTGGCAGCCGGTGCCGATTTTGCGGGAGAGCCGGTCGCAATGGTAGACCGGTGTGGGACGTCCCTGGAATTCGCGGCGGATGCGGCGGAGTTCATTGATGAAACGGGCGGAGTGGCAGATGGAGTTGTATGCGTTGGTGATCTCTTCGAAGACAGGCACCAGTTCCGGCGGAAGAATGGCTCCGCCGTATTCTCCGAACCGTCCGTTTTTATCCGGGTAGTCCCTGAAGTAAGTCCTGTAATCCATGTTTGTCTCTCCGTTTTGTTTACAATTTTCGGGTAAAACCATAATATAACTCCGGCCGGGGCTGTTTACAAGACGGCGTTTTTGTAAAAAAGTGAGTCCGGGTGATCTTCCCTGATTGACAAAAGGGGCATTCAGAGTTATATTTCTGCGTGGTGTTTGAAGTGATTTTGGAAAGGGCAGAAACAATTATGGCAAAAAGAGTTGTCGTTACAGGCAGAGGACTGGTAACTCCGCTCGGAAACGGGCTTCCGGAGAACGTCCGCTCTCTGAGAGAGGGAAAAACCGGCACTGTTTTCATGCAGGAATGGGCAGACCAGGGACTGGATACCCGGGTGGCGGGCATGTCGGACCGCGAAGTCCAGTGTCCCATGTTCACCGTCAAGAACGTGCGTTTCATGGCCCCCAATGCGCGAATGGCCGCGGCAGCGGCTTATGAGGCGTTCGTCGAGGCCGGACTTCCCCCGGAAAACCTTCCCGACCGCCGGATCGCCATGATCAACGGCTGTGCCGGAAGTTCTTATGAAACCGTCTACCGGAACATGTCCACGTTCGAGCGCACCCGGAAACTCCGGTCCTGTTCTCCTTTTTCCGTTCCGAAGATCATGCCTTCCTGCGCGGTGGCCAATATGTCCCTTCTCTTCGGCACCACGGGCGAAAGTTACGACATAAGCTGCGCGTGCACCAGCAGCGCCCTGGCGATCATTGCCGGAATCCGTCTGATTCTTGCCGGTGAATACGATTTTGTTCTTGCCGGAGGTTCCGAGGAACTTTCCTGGGCGCAGGCGCTCGGGTTCTGTTCCATGCGCGCCCTGTCCACTCATTATAACGATTCTCCCGGTTCCGCAAGCCGCCCCTTCGACAAGGGACGCGACGGTTTCGTCCTCGCCGACGGCGCCGGCATGGTGGTCCTCGAGAGCGAGGAGCATGCCCTTCGCCGCGGCGCGATCCCGAAGGCGCTTCTTTCCGGGTACTATTCCAACAGCAATGCGATCGACATGGTCATGCCGAACGCCGAGTCCACCGCCGAAGTCATGTCGAGGGCGATCGCGAGCGCCGGTCTCCGCAAGGAGGATATTTCCTATGTGAACACGCATGGAACCGCCACTCCGGTCGGGGACCCGATCGAAATGGCCGGCATTCACCGGGTCTTCGGGGAACATAAGATTGCCGTCAACAGCACCAAGTCCATGACCGGCCACATGATCGGCGCGGCGGGCGCCGTCGAGGCGATCTTCACCTCCCTGATGATCGAGAATTCCTTCATCAGCCGGAGCGCGAACCTCGAGAATCTCGAAGACGGTCTGGAATGGGCCGATCTCGTCCGCGAAACCCGGAACAATGTGGAAATCAACCATGCCATCAGCAACAGCTTCGGGTTCGGCGGGTCCAACGCCACTCTGGTGATCTCGAAATACAAATGAGCGGTTCCAGTCATTCATCCGGCAATTTCCGCCCGAAGCTTCCTTCCTGGATCCGGGTCAAAGTCCCCTGCGGCGAACAGCGCGCCCATGTGGAGGATTTGCTGAAGATCAATTCGCTGAATACGGTCTGCCGCGGGGCCCAGTGCCCCAATCTCTGCGAGTGCTGGCACCGGGGAACCGCCGCCTTCATGATTCTGGGGGAACGCTGCACCCGGAACTGCCGCTTCTGCGCGGTGGGTCATGTGGAAAAGCCGCTTCCGCCCGATTCCGAGGAGCCGGCGCGTCTTGCCGAGGCCGCCGCTTCCATGAAACTTTCCTTTGTCGTGGTGACAAGCGTGACCCGTGACGATCTTCCCGACGGCGGGGCCGCCCATTTCGCGAAAACCATTCAGGCGCTCAAGGCGAAGATTCCGGGCGTGAAGGTCGAAGTGCTGACTCCGGACTTCAACCGGGTCGAAAAAGACATCCGCACGGTGCTGGATGCGGAACCGGACGTTTTCAACCACAATGTCGAAACGGTCGAGCGTCTGACGCCCCTGATCCGTTCCAAAGCTCAATACCGCCGTTCCCTCGAAGTCCTGAAAATCGCATGGGAAATGACCGGCGGACGAATCCCGGTCAAGTCCGGAATCATGGTCGGGCTGGGCGAAACCGACGACGAGGTTGTCCAGACCATCCGCGACATCCGCGAGACGGGCGCCGAATTCCTCACCATCGGACAGTATCTTCCGCCCTCGAAGGATCACTGGAAACTGGAACGCTATGTGGAACCCGCCGTTTTCGACGCATGGGGCGAGTTCGCCCGGAAAATCGGGTTCACCCATGTCGCCAGCGGTCCTCTCATCCGCAGCTCCTATTATGCGGAACAGCTTGCCGGGGACGGTTCCATCCGGCGCGTCAAGGTTTGATTTTTGCAGCGGCGGCTTTCAGTCCGTCGAGAATCCTTTTCCGGTGGTCCCCCTTGAAACGGAAGGTGGGAAGATGGACTCCGAGTGCTCCGATCGCCGCATTCCGGAAGGGCGTTATGACCGCTCCCGCGCCCGAAACACCGTTGTCCGTGCTGATGAGCTCGTAACGGTCATACCGGATTTTTTCGAGGGCGGCGAGCATTCCGTCCATGGTTTCCGCTCCGGACCACTCCGCGGGAAGGGGAAGCCGGAAGTGTTCGACCAGCCGTTCCAGCTCCTTGACCGGAAGCTGGCTGAGAATGCAGCGGCCGGTCGCGCTGATGTAGAAATTCGTGTTGACGGGAAGGTTTTCCCGCACCATGAGCCCGTGGTTGCTCTCGAACCGCAGCAGTGTCTGCCAGTAATAACCCGATTGCGCCGTGAGGATCACGGTTTCGTTCAGGTCCAGCGACAGTCTTGCGGCATGGGAACGGGCCGCCGCGATCAGGAGTTCCTTGCGCCTGCCTTCCCATCCCAGCCACTGGGTCCGTTCCGCCAGCCTGTATTTGCAGTGTTCGTTCTGCTCCAGATAACCGAGTTCCGCCAGCGTCTGGAGAAAGTTGTGCACGGTCGGCGGCTTCAGTTTGAGGTGGCGTGCTACCTCGTTGACTCCCAGCCCGGCATTGCCCTCCAGCGAGTCCAGCAGTTCGAGAACGGCGAAGGCGCGTTCGACGGATTGTATTTTCTTCATGGCGTTTTCCTCATGTTCCTGCGGGTAATGTATCGCCCGGAACACGACAAAGCAAGGGTTTTCCGCGATTTCATGCCATAATGTTGAATGCGTGATACGCTTTATCAATATATCTGCACTGTGTTTCGGGAAGAAAAAATAATATATTCATCATTGTTGAATTATTATTGAAATAATGTTAAATTTTAAAACACGGCTTCTTGCTTTTCCTCCGGAGGCGGCATATAATTCCGGGAAACAGGGAGAATCCCATGAGGAAATATATTCTTTGCGGCGGAACGGAAGCTTTCCGGAGATTTTTTCAAACGTTCGTCGGTTCGAAGGCGGATCTGGCTTTCTTTTCCGCACCGGACCGGATTCCATTGGACACTTCATACGATTCCGCGGTCATTGTGCTCCTGCCTGAATATGAGAAGGGGAGGTGTTCCATACCGGAGATGGATTTTGAACGGATTACGCGTTTTCTGGAATGGAAAAAGAACGGCGCCCGCCTGTATGTGGAAAATTATTGCGCACAGGATTATCTCCATTCGGAATTGTCCGGCCTCCAGATCGTCGGGAGGGAACGTTTCTTTTTCCAGGAATACCTTCGGCTGGACGGTTCGGTCCTTCAGGCGCGCGGTTCCTTCTATTTTCCGGCCGTCAAAGTCCGGACCGGCGTTCTGGCGGCGGTGGAGAACTGTATCGGCACCCATTCCATTTTCAAGGAGGGAACGTATTCCTTCCCGGTTCTGACCCGCTGCGGGGAGCATGGCTTTGCTTCTGTGATGAACCTGAGCGCTTATGATGTTCTTTTCATGCGTCCGCGCCATCGCTGGCGGAAACTGTATGCGGA
>CAYWZD010000361.1:0-4639 GCA_964462755.1 uncultured Victivallales bacterium
CGGGAAGTGCGACATTGAACCGTTTCAGCCAGATGGCACGGCCCACCAGAGTATCCTTGCCATCGACCTGCGCTTCCACGCCGGTTCCCGGGGTTTCCTTGAAGTCGGTCACCGGCAGAACCTGAATTCCGACTTCCTTGGCAAGTTTCTGAATAGCCAGAGCCGTCGGGTGATTGCTGTGGGATTCCACCGAAGCGGCCACCAGAAGGAGTTGCGCCGGTTCGACCCCTTCCACGGGACCGAGCTTCGCAACCGCCAGTTCCCCTTCGGTCAGCGTTCCCGTCTTGTCAAAGACGAAGGCACGGATCTTGGAGGCGAATTCCAGGTGGCTCACATTCTTGATCAGAATTCCCAGACGCGCCGCGGCGGCCACGGCGGCCACGGTGGCGGTCGGAGTGGCAAGGACCACGGCGCAGGGACACGCGATCACCAGCAGGGTGATCACGCGATACATGTCGCCGTTGGAAAGCCACCAGGTGATGATGGCGAGCATCATGATCGTCGGGGTGTAGAACCCGGCGTATTTGTCGATCAGGCGGACGATGGGGGTCTTGCTCTTTTCGGCGGCCAGAATCATGTCCTTGACCTTGCCGAGGGTGGTATCGCCGCCCAGCTTGGTGATGCGGACATCCAGACTGCCGGAAAGGTTCTGCGTGCCCGCATAGACCTCGTCGTTCTCGACCTTGTCCACCGGGAGGGATTCACCGGTGATGGAGGCCTGGTTGACGGCGGACTGTCCGCGGATCACCACGCCGTCCACCGGGAAGTTTTCGCCGGGGCGCACATTGATGATGTCTCCCACGATCAGTTCCTCCACCTCCACCTCGATGTCCTTGCCGTTCACCAGCTTGCGGGCGGTGTGGGGAGCCAGGCGGATCAGTTCCTCGATGGAGCGCTGGGCGCCGCTGGCGGTATGGGATTCAATGATGATGGTAATCAACAGGAAAAATGCGATCAGACCCGCTGTGTCGAATTCGGCCGAAGTGAATGCGGCGAGGATCGCCAGAGCCACCAGTTCGTTCATGTAGACGCGGCCTTCCCAGAGGTCCTTGATCGCGGTGACGACGATCGGCAGAGCCAGAATCACGGCGCCTGCGAACGCGCTCAGCGAGGCAGCGAACCACAAATCGGGAAAAAGCCAGTGAAGAAGATAATAGTTGACGATCAGGAAACCACCGACGATGGCAAACCCGATCCGTCCCATGGACCGGTCATGACCCGTGCCGCCGATCGGCGCGCCGCAGGAGATGCAGCGGGTGGGTTCTTCCTGGGAATGGTCATGCCCGCAACCGCAGGCGCAACCGGGTCCGTGCGTGTGTCCGATATGTTCACTCATGGCTTCTGATCCTTCGCTGTAATGTCCTGATTTTTCTTGATGACGGGCTCCGGATTGAGCTTCAGACGCAATTCCTGTCTGGACCCGGGAGTCAGCCCGATCACAAATTTATCCTTGACTTTCGCCATGGAATCGGCCAGCGTGGTGGAGTAAAGCGACACGAGAACCGATTCCGGATTCTTGTTGTATTCTTCCAACAGCTTCATGAAGTAAACCTTGTCCGCAATCACCTCCGCCACCACGCGTTTCTTGTAGGCCTCGGCATTGGCGATGATCTCGGTGGATTCGGACCGGGCGCTGTTTGCGGTTTCGATCGCATACGCACGGGCGTTTTCCGTTTCGATGGCGGCCTGGGTGCCCGCGCTGGCGGCTTCGTCGAACGCGGCAATGGTCAGGAGCGGCGGACGCTTCACGGGGAGCGAAAGGCTCTCCACGGAAATGCCGAGTTGGCGCTCATTGAGATTCTTGATCAGCAGGGCTTTCACCTCGTTGATGTAGTCGTTGGTCCGGTCGTAGAGAATGTTCTTGATGTTCCAGCGGGCGGTCACCTTGACGACGGCGTCATCCAGAAGGTTCTTGATGAGGGTGTTCGCGCCGCGGGTTCCGAGAGATTCCCCTTCCGGCCCTTTGACGATCTCGTCCGGATCGAGAGGCCGGGCGGGCGTGAGGCAGGTGGTGTAATACTGCGTCGCATTCGAAACGCGGTAGACGAGCTCCCATTCGGTATGGATGATGGTATTGTCGCCGGTCAGCAGGAAGCTGTCCTTTCCGGGCATCAGCGGCTGGGGAGCACTCCCCATCTCGTCCTCCTTCTTGCGTTCCAGGAGGGATTTTTTGTCGGCCGGCATGAAAGAGCTGCTGCGAATGACCTGATTGCTCTTGGGAACCTTGATGATCGTGCTGACCGGATAGGGGAACACCCAGTACCAGCCTTCATTGTACTGCGCCTTCAGCTTGCCGAAGTGGAGCAGAAGCACCGATTCGCGGGTGGAATCGACAATGAAGAAACCGCCGAGGGTGAAGAACCAGACCAGCATGATTCCGATGCCGATGGTCAGTAAATAGAAGAGCGCCTTTGCGAGCTTCAGAAGAGCGTCCGTTCCCGAAGAAAACTGACCGCCTTCCGGCACTCCCAGCATTTCATTATATCTGTTGTTGTTTTCCATGGTGGATGTCTCCGTCCGTTACTTTGCCGGAGCCGTCTTGGCGGGAGCCTGCTGTTTGTCAAGAGAGCCGACCTTCATCGTGAAGATGTCGAACGGAACGGAGTCCGTGCCGAGAACCAGAGTCGTCTTGGTTCCGACGATCCGCTTGAGGGATTCCAGCTTGCGGAGGAAGGCGGCCAGTTCCGGGTTCTTGTTGAAGACCGCGAAATGCATGGCGGCCTCGGCATCGCCCTCGGCCATCAGCTTTTTCGCGGTGGCTTCGGCGTTGGTGATGGCTTCGCGCTTCTTTTCATTGGCGAGGGTCTTGATCTCTTCGGCTTCGACTTTGCCCTTCTGCTTGTCGATGGTGGCGGCGGTTTCGCGTTCCTTCTTCATGCGTTCGGTGATCGCCGCGGAGATTTTGGCCGGAACGCTGATCGTGCGGATGCCCACTTTCGAAACTTCCAATCCGTAGCGGGCCATCACATCGGGAGCGATCTGCCTGAACATGTCCGCTTCGATTTCATCCAGCTTCATCCTTTTGGGATCGGTGTTGATCATCTGGTCAAAGCGGAACTGTCCGATGACCGCGCCCTTCACCGTGCGCATGCGGTTGTTGAGATATTCTTCGGCGGCCTCCAGGCTCTTGGCGGCATTCTTGAAGCGAGCCAGATCCTTGACCGAGTAAATGGTGTAGATTCCGACGATGACGTTCTTTTCGTCCTTGGTCATGCTCTCTTCCAGACCGCCCACATTGCCTTCGAAACAGCGCTGGCGGATGTCATATTTCACAACTTCCTGAATGGGAAGCGGCAACCTCAGATGAAGGCCGGGCCCGCGTTCCCCGGAGATCTGCCCCATCGTGATTACCAGAGCGCGTTCCGTCTCCTGAACCTGGTATGAGAAGATCGCAACCAGGAAGATGACTGCGACAATCACCCCGAGAAGGATGGTAGACCAGTAGACCGGCACTTTGACTGCTTTTTCCGAACTGTTCGTCGTCATGTTTTTTCTCCAAAAATTATGTTATCTGTTCTTTATCGTTATTTTCCCAAATTCTGCACGTCGGTACCTTCCAGAAGATCCAGTCTGGGCTTTTCTTCCATATTGACCTCGTAAATCTGGGAGGGCATTTTGGAGGAAAGGATGAATTTGCGCAGATCCCGGCAGTCATTTTCCAGAAAATCCAGATAGGTGCGGAGCCGGAACAGCTGCGGCTGTTCGTTGAAGGCCGCCAACTGCCGCTGGAAGCGGAAGGCGTCGGCCGCGGCCACATTGGAAACGTTGAACTTGTATGCGGATGCCGTGCTGGTGATGCTGAGACTCTTGATGCGCCCTTCGGAAAGAAGTTTGGCTTCCTCCGCCCGGGCGGCGAACACCATTCCCTTGGCCTCTTCCTTGGCGGCCAGGACTTCCTGGAACGCGGGCGCCACTTCCTTGTAGGGAGGATGTGCGTCCGTCATGTTCACGCATACGATTTCAATCCCGAGTCCAAGCCGGTCCGTCTCTTTTTGTATCCGGGACTGAAGCTCCTTGATGATCTTTCCACGACCGGAGGACATGTCCCTGATGAAGTCGGTGCTGGCGAAATAACGGGTGGATTCCTGTTCACCGATGGTTTTCAGAATTCTCGGAATATCTTTGAATTTGAATGCGTAATTGTAAACCTCGGCCGCCTTGACTTTGTAGGAGATAGGCAGAATCGTTGTCAGAATGGAAACCGCGTTGGAAACTTCGGTTCCCCCCTGTTCATTGGCCACCAGAAAACCATCCGCGCCACCATGCTCCGTCGTCCAGAGGACAACCGCCGGTTTCTGGACCTTTCCTTCGTTCCGGAGCTCGCCGCCGACATCCACCTGATAGATGACGTTGATGGGAACTCTCACGATCCGTTCGAACGGCCAAGGCATCTTAAGGTAAACGCCCGGGGTAAGAACCGGGGCATTCCTGGGTGCGGAACCGAAACGTTCGCGGATTCCAAATTCTCCCGGAGCCACTTCGCAGACGGCCGTGAAGATCCAGAAAAGGAACATCCACAGGAGGAACGCCGGAACGATCGCCTTTTCCAGAAATCCGTAAATCCACGTTCTGGAAACCTTGAACCCGAACTGATAGTCCAGGGAGTCCGCGATGTTCCGCATGACGCCGCCGGGTTCCG
>CAYWZD010000362.1:0-4623 GCA_964462755.1 uncultured Victivallales bacterium
CGGACGGCGCACTGGTTCCCTTCCAGCGGATTCATACGGAACACAATGCCCTGACCGGACTTCCGCCGTTCCGCTTCCGGCTGATTTTCGAACTGGAACTTCCCGCGTCCGGATACAAGGTTTTCACGGTCGGATTCCGCAAGAATGCCGGATATGTTCCCTCGCCGGAACTCCACCGGGCGAAGGCGGAAGCCCCGGACCGGATTTCCAATGTGCTCTCCTCCGTCATGATCAATCCGTCCGGGGATACGGTCGTGCTGACCATTGGAAAGAAGAAAATTCCGGTCGGTTTTGGTGTCTACCACGACCGGACGGGTTCCTGGGGCGACCAGACGAACATTCCGGCGAATGCGAGCTGTCTGGAGCTCTGCGAAGAATGGCATGTTTCCGGATTCCGGGTGATCGAATCCGGCCCCGAGCGCGCTATTCTCCACGCGGAATTCCGCGGGGAGTCGGGACGCATCGACCTCCGTTTTTCCGTCACGCGGAACCGTCCGGAAATCCGGCTCGACACCCGGGTTCTCTGGGGAGGACGCAGCAAGCGGCTGAAGATGCGGATGCCGCAGGGGGTGAGAATTGACTACGATGTGCCCGGCGGACTTATGTCACGGGGCGAAACGCCGATCGTTCCGGGCGGTCGTTTCCAGAAGGTGCACGACGCGGACGGCTCTTCCTATTTCCTGCTTTCGGACAGTGTGTATGCGTTCGAGAACGAGGGCGGTTCGTTCGCCGCGATTCTGGCGCGCGGACAGCGCTACAGTTCCGACGGACTCTGCGAGGCGGACGAACATCTGGAAATGCCGATTGCGGACCACGGCGAACTGCTCGGTTCCTTCGTGTTTGCTCCGGGCGATGCCGGCGCGGTCGGACTTTCGGAGAATTTCGAACTGCCGCCGGTCCATGTGACGGCTCCGCCGCACGAGGGGGAACTTCCCCCGGAAGGCTCTTTCGGAGAATTCACCGGAAAGTTCCTTCGCTGTTGGAACATGACCGTGAAGGACGGAAAGAGGCTCATCACTGTGCAGAATCAGGGCGGGGAGTCCTGCCGTCCCGAGTGGAACGGAACTTTCTGCGGGGAGACGCTCGAACCGTGGCGGATCGCGACCTTGTCCGTCCCTGTTTGAGGAAGACGGACTTTTTCGCCGTAAAATCATGAAACGTATTTGAAAAACAACGGTTTCAGCTGTATTTTTTCTTCTTGAATTTTTTGATCGTTTTTTATCATAAGAAGGAAGAGAAAATATGGACTTCAGAATCGAAATTTCCGTCAAAAGCCAGTGGAGCGATTCACGCGGACAGTCCGTCATGCGGGCCATCCGAAACTTCACCGGTCTGGACGTTGTGGAGGATTTGCGCACACGGGATGTGTTTACCGTCTGCGCCGATATTACCCGGGAAGAGGCGGAACGCATCGCCCGCGAGCTGGCCAATCCCGTGACTCAGGACTGGGTGATCGGCGAAACGAAGAATCCCCCGATCCGATACGACTTCCTTGCCGCGGTCGGTTTTCGTCCGGGCGTGACCGACAACGTGGCCCGCACCGCCCACGAGGCGATCGGCGACATCATCGGGCGCAAACTCCGCAAGGACGAGCAGGTTTTCAGCTCCGTCGAATATCTCTTCAAGGCGCCGTCCCTGACGAAGGAAAGACTCCTCGGAATCGCCCGTTCCGTGCTGGCCAACGAACTGATCGAATCGGTGACGGTCCTCACCGCCGCCGAGGTCAAGGCGAACGGAATCCCCCTCAACAAGCCGCTGGTCAAGGGAACCGAATCCGGAATCGTCCGCGAGTTCGATCTGGAAGTTCCCGACGAGAAACTTCTGGAGATCAGCCGCAAGGGAATTCTGGCCCTGACGCTGGACGAAATGAAAGCTATCCAGAACTATTTCCGCAATGCGGCGGGACGCGAGAAATTCGGGCTTGGAAAGAATCCGACCGACGTGGAACTCGAAGTGCTGGCACAGACATGGTCCGAACATTGCAAGCACAAGATTTTCGACGCGAAGGTCTGTTACGAGGACGAAAACGGGAAGAAGGAAGAAATCGTTTCCCTCTTCAAATCCTATATCAAGAAGAGCACCTCGGAAATCTCGAAGAAGATCGACTGGCTCGTATCCGTGTTCTCCGACAACGCGGGCGTGGTCGCCTTCAATGACAAGATCGATCTGGTTTACAAGGTCGAGACGCACAACAGTCCCTCCGCGCTTGATCCCTACGGCGGCGCGATGACCGGAATCGTGGGCGTCAACCGCGACCCGATGGGCACGGGGCTGGGCGCCAATCTGCTGGTCAACGTCTGGGGCTATTGCCTCGGTTCGCCGTTTACCGATCCGAAGGACGTTCCGGAAGGACTCCTCCATCCGCGCCGCCTCCGCGACGGCGTCCACAAGGGCGTGATCGACGGCGGCAACCAGAGCGGAATTCCCTACGGCCTCGGCTGGGAAGTCTTTGACGACCGTTACATCGGCAAGCCGCTGGTCTACTGCGGCACCCTCGGAACCCTTCCCAAAAAGATCAACGGCAAAAATGGCTGGGAAAAGAGCATCAGGCCGGGCGACCTCATCGTCATGACCGGCGGACGCATCGGCAAGGACGGCATTCACGGTGCGACCTTCTCCAGCGAAGAGCTCCACAAGGACAGTCCCGTCCAGGCCGTCCAGATCGGCGACCCGATCACCCAGAAGCGCATGGGCGACTTCATTTTCGAGGCCCGCGACAAGGGGCTTTACCGTTTCGTGACCGACAACGGCGCGGGCGGTCTTTCCTCCAGCGTCGGCGAGATGGCTTCCATCTGCGGCGGGTGCGTTATGGACCTTAAGAAGGCCCCCCTCAAATACGCCGGAATGCAGCCGTGGGAAATTCTCATTTCCGAGGCGCAGGAGCGCATGAGCTTCGCGGTCCCGCCGGAAGACATCGAAGAATTCCTCAAGCTGGCCGCCGACCGCGATGTGGAAGCGACCGTCCTCGGCGAGTTCACCGATGACGGCAAGTTCCGCATGCTCTGGGGCGACAAGACAGTCTGCTGTCTCGATATTCAGTTCATGCACGAGGGGCTTCCCCGTCTTTTCCTTCAGGCGAAATGGAAGGCTCCGCACTTCTCCGAGCCGTCCCTGTCCGGGCGCGACGCGGGCAAGGACCTGGTCGCCCTGCTGGGTTCGCTGAACGTCTGTTCCGCCGAATACAAGGCGCGGCAGTATGACCACGAGGTCAAGGGATTGAGTGTGGTCAAGCCGTATGTCGGCAGGGAACGCGACGTTGCGGCCGATGCCTCGGTTTTCATGATCGAACCGCTTTCCCGCGAGGGAGTGGTTCTTTCCTCCGCCATTCTGCCCCGCTACAGCGACATCGACACCTATCACATGATGGCTTCCGTGATCGATCTTGCCATACGCCGCATCGTGGCCGCAGGCGGACGCGTCGACCGCATTTCCGGACTCGACAACTTCTGCTGGCCCGATCCCGTCCAGAGCGAAAAGACGCCCGACGGCGAATACAAGATGGCCCAGCTCGTCCGCGCCAACAAGGCTCTCTACGACTATACGTGTGCGTTCGGCGTTCCGTGCATCTCCGGCAAGGACAGCATGAAGAACGACAGCACCCGCGGCGGACGCAAGATTTCCATTCCCCCGACCGTTCTTTTCAGCACCATTTCCAAAATCGATGATATAGCGACTGCCCTCTCTCCGGATTTCAAGGAAGCGGGCGACGACATCTATGTGATCGGCGAGACTCTTCCCGAACTCGGCGGCAGTGAATACTACGCACTGCTCGGCGCGGTCGGAAACGCGGTCCCGAAGGTCGACGCGGAAAAAGCGCTGTCTCTTTACAAGACAATGGAAAAAGTGATCCGGGCCGGACTTCTGGCCTCGGCCGCCGCGCCCGCTTCGGGCGGTCTGGCCGTGGCTGTCGCGAAAGCAGCGATGGGAGGACGCGTCGGCGTGGAACTCGATCTCGCCAAGGCGCCCCATGCCGCGGGAATGAGCGGACTGGAGATTTTCTTCTCCGAGTCCAACAGCCGTTTCCTTGTCAGCTGCAAGCCGGAAAAGACCGCCGCTTTGGAAAAGGCCCTTGCGGGTTTCTCCTTCGCGAAAGTCGGAAAGACCAATGCTTCCGGCGTGCTGAACGTCCGGGGCGAAGGCGTCGCTCTTTCCCTGAAACTTGAAGACATGCTCCGCTCCTATAAAGGGACTCTCGCCGGCGTGTAAAAATGACTCTTTCAGACATCCGACATCCGGTCCATCGCCTGATCTGCGATTCGATCGACTGCATCTGCACCCGTTTCGAACGGAATGCGGAACGGGGTGTCATCGACACGAAGTTCGACATCGTATCCGGGGAGGATTTTCCTCCCGGCGCTCCGGCCTTTCGCGGGAAAGATTATATCTACGGATGGATTCAGGGGCGCGGACTCGAAAGTCTGGCCGGACACGCCCGCTATTTCTCGGAAGAGGGAGACCTGTTCCGGAAGAGCCGGGTGGAGGGGGTTCTGCGCTCGGTTCTCCCCGTGCTGGAAAAATTGCGTGCCCGCAACGGCGGCCGCATCGACTTTGCCATGTCCCCGGAAGGGAAACCTCATTTCAAGCGGAATTCCGAACGGGCCAATTTCAGCGATCTCTTCTATT
>CAYWZD010000363.1:0-4622 GCA_964462755.1 uncultured Victivallales bacterium
TCGTCGAAATACAGTGCGCCGGGGTCGTAGACAACCTTGAAATTGGAAAATCGGGTGCGTCCAAGCTCGATCTGCGTATCGCTGAGAAACTTGAACCAGGAACGCACGCGCGGACCGAGAACCGTGAACGCTTCCTCATATCCTCCGCCGACACCTCCGGTAAGCGCCCACGAACGGGCCGTCTGGTTGATGTTGCCGTAGAGAATCGCCGTGTCCGCTTCCGGGAACTTGAGTTTGCGCATGGACGCGATCTGCTTGCAGAGGCTGACAATCTCGTGCATGCGTTCGGGTGCGCCGTAATAGTCGCCGAGGGTCTTTCCATACCAGTCGTGAAGCCATAATTGAAGCGATTCTCCGCCCGCTCGGAAAACACTCGATATCACCTCATTGACCTCTTCCGGGTTCAGCGAAACGAAATAGTGCTCGATATGCGGACCGCCGCGCGCTGGAGTTTCGGCAAGGTCGGTCAGAAACTTGCAGTTGTAGGCGACGCTCTGACGGTTGACGCCGTGTCCCCAGGGCATCTGCTGACACATGAGGTCATAGGCTCCGACGCTCTGCTCGTAGAAATAAGGCTTTACGCCGTCCGGGTCGAGTTCGGATATGAGGCGGATTCCAGGTTTGATTTTGCGAAGTTCTTCCGACAGTTTCCGGATTCCCTTATTGTACTCCGCAAACACGAACCGCTGATAAACCATGCGTTCCAGCGGCGTCGCGGATGCATGGGAAACAGGGAATCCGATTTTTCCGTGCCCGTATTCTTTTTTCGCCTGATCCTCCATCCGCTTCCATGCACCGGGGTCGTCCTTCAGATAAGCGGCGCGGATATTGTCGTATTCACGGCTGAAATAAAGGAACCGGCCTTCGTGTCCCAGCGTGATTTCATCAATGACGTCCTTGTTGTTTTCGAGCAGGGCTTTGACATGTTTCGCATACGTCTCCTGAACCCGGGGATCCGGGTAGAAGAACGCGCCCGCGAAATGTTTGAACATCGGCGCTTCCGGTCTGAAAGCATAGGCATAATGGGCGCCGCCGAACTGAATCATCGGCATAATGCCGACCTTCTGTCTGTATTTGTCCAGACGGTCCCGGGGCGGAAGGGAAGTGGCGTTGTAAACACTGCGCATTTCCTTCATCAGAGCATCCGTTTCAGCATAATGCTTCCTCATGCCGTGCTGAAGAGCAAAGGCTGTTTCTCCGGCGCCGGTTCCATTCCCCCGGAAAGCGATGTTGAACAAGGTTCCGGGGTTCGGATGCATGGGAACATCCGTCATGAGTTCCTCGTAAAGAGGATCGGCGGTCTGCCATGCCAGCGGCGGACGCATGGTATCTTCCGCCTGACCGCAAAACAGATAATTCACGTGTTCCCCTTTCGTCCCGGTTCCAACGAGAATGGGCGGGAACAGAGCCGGATTGCCGAAGTTGCCCTTCTGGTGCCAAGGCTGCCAGCTGGAGCGTTCCGCGGGAGAGACGCTTTTCCGGGACCGGAATGCGGCAAAAGCCATCGGTTTATCCGGGAGAGCGGCTTCCGTCGGCCCGTAACCGATGTCAGTATAGGGAATGACGAGTTCAAATGTCCAGCGGTCCATTCCTTTGGAAACGGAAAGTTTGATGTCCGAAGGACTCCAGGAAGCGTCCGTGCCGCGGGCGTCGTACAAAGCACCTTCCGGATTGATGATGAACTGGTAATAGGAAGAACGGCTGCGCTGGGCATCGAGGAACAGTTCCACGCTGTCATCGTTCCAGACAGCCGAATCGCGTCCGGAAGCAGAGGTTTTCAGGTTCTTCATTTCAGGCTCGAAACAGGTGCCGCGAATCACCAGTTTGTCTCCCGCCGAAATGAGACGAAGTTCGGTTTCCGCTCTCGGCTGCCTCCGTTCGGCGGCCTCTTCCCCGACGAGGATAAAATGATCGAGGACCAGAGCGTTGTTCCAATCCGAGGTATTGGGAACCGCGGGGATATCCGTGCCTTCGCGGATGCTGAAATCGTCGAACCATGCACGCCCGGTAAAATTTTCGGCGGCACAATACAGGGTTGCGCCGGCGATATCCTCCGGAGTTTTGAAGGTATAAACCAGTTCCGTCCAGTCCGAAGTTTTTCGGATCGGAAGGAACTTGACGGGAACCCGTTCCGCCATGCTCATTTTCTTTTTCTGACATCCTACGGCAATGCCGGCCCGGCCTTCCTTCATCTCGGTTTTGACAAAACAGCGGATCGTATAGACCATATCAGGCTTTATCCCCTGAATCGGACCGAAAAGCACGGCATAGCGCGACCAGTACGGACTGGCTTTCTGTTTTGTGGAATCGTCCACGGTCAGCCGGACAGAACGTTTCCCGGAATGGAAAACATCCGTATCGTAATCACAGGAATCCGCGGTGGAGAACCACCACCAGCCGACGCCTTCAAAGGATTTGCGTCCCGTTTCAAACCCGGGATTTTTGATTTCGACGGCTGAAAGGGCGGAGGCCGCGGCAAAAAGCGCAGCGAGAATCAACTGTTTTTTCATACTGTGGAACCTTTCGAATCAGGGGATCTGCCGCTGCGGATCGGTTTTATTGTTTTGAAGCCATTTGTAATTTTCATAACGGTAGTGGATTACGTTCCCGTCAAGGAACAGAAAATTCGCACCGTTTCCATGACGCCGGGAGGTCCGATCTACAATCGTGTATGGAGTCAGCATATATTCATTCGGGAAATTGGAGAGCGTTCCAATGTCAGCCTGAAGGAGAGTCCCCTGCTTCATGGAGCTGAGCTTTACCCGGAATGAAGTATTCGAAAGAGTCGTGATGACCTGATAATTCCAGCCGTAGTCGCTCGGCAGGGTCTTGCTGTCGGCAATCCCGTGTTCAGTTTCGGTGGGACAGTAAAACACTCCCTTTCCATTCGGATCGCGGGCTGTTTTCGGATCTTTCAGATACGTCAGGCGGTAATAAGTGTAAAACGGATTCCCGAGAGGATTGTCATTCAGCCAGCGGGAAGGCAGCCATTCCTTGAAATCGTTCACATAACACAGATGAAGAACCCCAAGCTGCTTGAGGTTGCTGCGGCAATTGTTCGAACGGGCGCTTTCACGAGCCTGATTAAGCGCCGGAAGAAGCATCCCCGCCAGAATGGCAATGATGGAAATTACAACTAGAAGCTCTATTAATGTAAACAATTTCCTTTTCATCTTCTTATCCTTTCTTCCTTATTTTTTCAGAAACTGTTGAATGCGCAAGTGGTTTTTCCGGTATGGAGAGCATCGGTTTTCCTTCTCGGAAAATAAATCGGGCGGAAATCTTTGTTTCGGCTGCCTCTCCGATCCGGCATTTGCCGGTCAGGTGTCCAATCAGGAGCTCCACAGCGCGCCAGGCCATTTCCACCCGGGGAATCGCAATGGTGGAACAGGTATCGTAAACAGGATTATTGTCATATCCGATAACCAGGGGATGCTGTGAAATGCGGCGGTATTCAAACTCGCGTTCCAACATATTGGACATGGCGTCATTGCTGCAGAAAACGGCGTCCAGCGATCCATAAAACCTGTCGTCCACCAGAGTGCGGATGGAGAAAAGATCCCGCACTTCAAAGAAACTGTTCTCCCGGCAGAGGCCATATTCCCTGAGCACTTTCCGCAGAACATTCATGATGACTTCAGAATGATTCATTTCCGGCTCGAACAGGAGTCCGATGCGGCAACGCTGCGACTTGAGAAGAAAATCAACCGCCTGACGATAGCCTGATTCCAGATCCGGATAAAACATGGCGGAAGTCGCGGAACTGCTGAAATTCATTGTGACGTAAGGAAAATGGACAGCCGACAAAGCCGGAAAAAGCGATTCGAAGAGTTCCGTCGTGAGAAAAACGGCACCGTCCGTATGCGCAACATCCAATTTCCCGGCAAGAAAGGAAACATTTTCATCCTGAACCGGCTCCAGTTTTACATCGTATCCGTATTCACGGGCCTTCCGGATGACGCTGAAGATCACTTCCCATTGCGTCAGACGTACATGAGAGTCAAAATCCAGCGAACGCGGCGTTTGCGTAAAGAATGGCGGAAGAACCAGTGAAATGGTCTCGTGTCGCCGGATACGGAGACTTCTCGCAACCGGATTTCCGCGATAACCACATTTTTCGGCGCACTGGCGGATCTGTTCCCGAACCTCTGGACTGATCCGTCCGCGCGGCGGAATGGAAAGAGCACGGGAAACCGTAGATACCGAAACCCCGCATTTTTCCGCAATGTCCTTCAGGGAAACCATACTGTCAGACTGTTGAGACGACATAAAGTTTTTCCTCAATTTCTATCATGAGCAATCGATTGCTCTCTTTATTATACAACATTTTCCGAAAATGTCAATCCCTTTTTTAAAAAAAATTTTCTGCTCGTCATGCGGCTCAACCGGAGGACAGACAGAATTCTGAGCCGAAAGAAAAAAAGGTCCCTGACATGGGAATCGACCGGAAAAAAATCCGGAGACAGTCCATGCGAAAAATTCGCGGGACAGTCTCCGTGATGCATTGAAAATTACCGTATCTTATGGACGGGAAATACGGACAAGCGCCTCCAGAAGAGTGAATTCGTTCCCCGAGCCGAACTTGCCGAGAATGCGGTATTCTCCCTTTGAAAGCGGGGGCA
>CAYWZD010000364.1:0-4618 GCA_964462755.1 uncultured Victivallales bacterium
CCCGCGCCGATTTCCAGAATGCGCGGGAAATGGTCGGAGCCCGCGGCTTGGAGGAGCCGGGCAAGGAGTTCCCTTGCCATTTCCGGCTGGATCGAAGCCGTCCGGGAATAGGTGGAAAGTCCGCGCGAGAAACGCTTTTCCACCAGTTTTTTGTCAACTTTTTCCAAGATCGGTCACCTCCGGCCAGGCTGTCAGCCCGGCGAAAGGATAATGCGGCAGATCGAGTTCGGCAAAGGGGATTCCCTCAGCTTCCCAGAAGGCCTTTTGTGCCGATGCGGGGAAAATGCGGTCCCGGCTTCCGATGACGGCGCGGGTGAAAAGATCGGGAAGGCACGGTTTCGCAAGGATCGCTTCCTGAAGCGCGGCCAGCTCGTTTTTCTGGCTTTCCGGGGTTCTGTCCGGAACGGGAAGGGCGGCCAGTCCCGCGGCGGAACCGGCCATGCGGCGCAGAAAACGGGAGCGTGCGCCCTCGTCGTTCCAGTTCGCGATGGTGCCAGCGAAGATGTCCGGGGCGATTCCGAACGCGGCGTCGACCGGGCGGAGTGTCCCGTTGATGGCGAGAGCGCTTTCGAAGCGGACGGAAAGGTTGCGGAAGGTCCGGGCCGCGGCCCAGACGCCCAGAGACCACGCGACCAGATGAATATGCGGATAGGGACGGAGCTTCTCCTTCAGATCGTTGTCCGGGGTCGTGTAGTCACTGACCTCCAGAACGTCGAATCCTCCGGCGTCGAGACGGGGTGCGGATTGGGCGTCGCGGCTCCAGCCGTTGAAGAATACCAGCAGCCGCTCTCCGCCGGTCTGATGGAGAAACGTCGTTTTCACAGAATCTTTCCCATGTCTTCGATGTCGCTTTCGTCCAGCGCCGCCGACAGCGAAAAGCGCAGACGGCAGGTTCCCTGCGGCACGGTCGGCGGGCGGATCGCAAAGACCAGGAAGCCGTTTTTCTGGAATTTTTCCGCCGTTTCGAGGGCGGGGCGGTCCTCGCCGACCACGAGCGGGACGATCTGCGATTCGCCTCCGGTGACGAGTCCCGCGTTCCGGAAAAGTTCCCGCAGACGGTTCCCCATCCGGGCGAGCTTTTCGCGGCGGGCGTCCATGGCGGCGCAGCGTTCCAGCACGAAACGGCTCCAGTTCAGGATCACGGGCGGCAGTCCGGTCGTGAAGATCAGCGGACGCATCCGGTTGACAAGATAGGAGCGCAATTCCGGGGACATCACGGCGTACGCTCCGGTGGAGCCGAACGCCTTGCCGAAGGTTCCGATCAGAATGTCCACGTCGTCCGCCACGCCCGCTTCCGCGGCAAGCCCGGTTCCGGCGGGGCCGCGCACGCCCACCGCGTGGGCTTCGTCGACCACCAGCACGGCGTCGTATTTCTTCTTGAGCTCGACCATCTTCGCAAGATCGGCCGCGTCGCCGTCCATGCTGAAAATGGACTCGGTCACGAGGAATACCCGGCGGTATTTGCCTCGGAGGTTCTGAAGCATCGTTTCGAGCTGTTCCATATCGAGATGGCGGTAACGCTTGAACTCGGCATCGGCCAGACGCATTCCGTCGATGATGCTGGCGTGGTTGAGCTTGTCGGAGAGGATCAGGTCCTTTTCCCCGGAGAGCGCCGGGAGAATTCCGATGTTGGCGTGGTAGCCGCTGTTGAAGACCAGCGCGGCTCTTTTGTGGTAGAGGGACGAGAGCGTTTCCTCCAGCCGTTCGTAGGACGGCGTGTTGCCCGTCAGCAGACGGCTCGACGCGCTCGACTGGGCGAGTTCGGGGGAGGCGGTATCGGGATATTGGGCGTAAAACGCCTTCCGGAGATCCGGGTCGCAGGCGATTCCCATATAGTCGTTGCTGGAAAGGTTGCAGTACGTTTTACCCTCGAATTCCGCACGGCCGCCGGGCAGGGGCGCGATGGTTCGCAGGGAACGGAAACGTCCGACTTCCCGCAGTTCCGCGAGTTCCGCGGACAATTCTTCCTGAAAAGACATGAAACGCTCCTTTCCGTTAGAACTCGTCCAGACGCGCGAGGAAAGCCTTGTCGTCCTCGACGCTCCGGCCGCGCGTGGTCAGATACCCGCCCGTGATCATGCTGTTGAGGCCGGCCAGCATCAGAAGTCCCTGAAAATCTTTCATCGTGGTTTCGCGTCCGGCGGCGAACTTGATCATGATTTTCGGGTTGACGATCCGGAAGAGCGCGAAGGCCTTGGCAACGTCGGCGGGCGACATCACGGGCTGTTTCGCCAGCGGCGTTCCGGGAATCGGAAGAAGGACGTTCAGGGGACAGCCGTCCACGCCCAGTTCGCGGACCGCGAACGCCATTTCGACGCGGTCCTTCCAGTTTTCCCCGAGCCCGAAGATGCCGCCGCAGCAGATGGTGACTCCGAATTCCTGAAGATGGCGGATCGTCTGGATTTTCTCCTCGATGGTGTGTTCCTTCGAGATCAGTTCGGCGTAGCGAGAGGGAGCGGTCTGGAGATTCATGTTGTAGCGCCAGACGTGATGTTCCGCCAGCAGTCCGGCGGTCTTTTTGCTCAGAATGCCGCTGGAAACGCAAATTTTCAGGTCGGGATACTGCTCGTGGATTGCGTCCATCGTGTCCAGAATCGCCTGAAACTCCTTCGTGACGGTTTTGTAGCCGTATCCGCTGGTGACGTAGCCGAAGGTGCGGACTCCCGTTTCATAGACTTTCCGGACGGCTTCCAGCACTTCCTTTTTGTCGAGCAGGGGATAGGTTTCGATTCCCGTATGATGGTCCGCCGCCTGGGCGCAGAAACGGCAGTTCTGACGGCAGAGGCCGGATTTCGCGTTCAGAATCGAACAGGGGGTGATCTTTCCGGCATATTTCTTGCGGACCTTGTTGGCCAGCGAAACCAGATCGAGAATATCTTCGCCGGAGATTTTTTCCGCGATTTCGAGCGCTTCCTTCCGGGAGAGGGATTTGCCTTCCAGCACCTTGTAAGCGTTTTCGATGAGTGGGTTCAGCATAAATAGCTCCGTTTGTTGCGTCATTGGAACCGAATCATTAATATAGCATGAAAACCCGGATTAATCAAAGACAGGGCGTAGATTCCCCTGAAAATCGATGGAGTCCGAGTGTGACGCCAGAGGACATTTTTCATTTCTGAAAGAAGTGTCATGCAATACTCTCAGTATTGCCGCGGTCCAGCCGCGGAGGCTGGTCGTGCAAAGCACGAAATTTCCCGCTCGGAGCGGTTCCACCGCGCAAGTTCGAGAACTCCGGGCGTCCCCGGCTGCCAACCTCATGGGTGCGGCGGCTCTCGCTCCTCCCGGAGCTCGTCCGTCAGCGTTGGAGCCGCCGCAAATCCAAAGAGCAGGAGGAGAGTGTATTCCATTTGCGCTGGCGGGCCGCGTTTATGCGGAAGTCGGAACAGCTCCGTGCGGGGTTTTTACCCAAAAAATTCCAGAACCACTATTTTTTTGAGGTCTTCTGTTTATAACGTTCCAGCTGCATGGAACCAATATGATCCAATATTTTCAGAAGATCAGTGTTGGAAGGCCGTCCGCTTGACTCTTCCGGTGAAGACATGTGTCTTCCGTCAAGAATTCCGGAAACAAACTCTTTCATGGAGGCGCTGTTCAAAATGCGTTGCAAACGATTTTTTGTTTTATCGTCTTCAATGCGTTCCAGAAGTTGCTTCTTCATTTTTTCAGGGTCTCCTTTCCCTGAAATAAGATATGCAACAAAGACATCGTAAAAACAGTCATATTTTAATTCCGGACGCTTTCTGAGAACTTCATCGGAATATTTATATATCCCTATCTTATTCCAGAATCCCGTTGTAAGAGCTTGGCTTATCAGGTGCTCCGCTTCCTTAATATTCCTTCTTGACATAAACCCTGCGGCAATCCACAGATTTGTATAAAACTTTGCCTTCCCGTCGATGATTTTTTGTTCAATAAAAGGAAAGTCCTCCTTTGTTCCAATCATTCCGAGAAGCTTGCAGGTGGAGTCCGTATTGATGTCAGTGCCGCTGACAATTATTTTCCTGACTGTCGGCAAAGCCTTTTTGTCGGCTCCATGATAAGCGTTCCAAATATCGAACAAATCGCAATTGGTCAGACCTATGGTTTGCCGTTCATCCAGCTCCAGTTTTTCCACAGCATAAATGTGGCTCGAAAATAAAGAAAGCAGCAGAAGTAATTTTGCCAGTGCTGTCTTGACTTTCATCGGTTCCTCCATATAAGCTTTGGCTTGCGATCCGGCCAATTCTACTGCAAGGAGATAATGACAAGAGAAGAAGTCAGTGCTTCCATTTGCGCTGGCGGGCCGCTTCATACAGAAGGAGGGTGGCCGCCGTGGCGACGTTCAGGGAATCCATCTTGCCCAGCATGGGGATGACGACTTTCGTGTCAGCCGCGTTCATCCAGAAGTCGGAAAGCCCATATTGTTCCGCGCCGACCACGATGGCGATGGCGCACGTCATATCAGTTTCCGTATAAACGAGATCGGTATGCGGGGTGGCGGCCAGCGTGCGGATATGGTTTTTCCGCAGCCATTCGACCGCTTCCTCCGACGAGGTTTCCGCCAGCGGGACCGAGAAGATCGCCCCGGTGCTGGCCCGGATCACGTTCGGATTGAAGATGTCCGTCTGACGGTTGCAGATGA
>CAYWZD010000365.1:0-4608 GCA_964462755.1 uncultured Victivallales bacterium
TTACATATAGATCGAGTCAAATTTTACGGAATGAGGCGAAAATGCAAAAACGGGTGACCATGCGCGATATTGCGGAAAAAGTACGGATGTCCCGCGCTACCGTGTCCGCCGTGCTCGGAAATAAAACCCATTGCTATGCTTCCGAGAAGACCAAGGCGCTGATCCGCGAGACGGCCGACAGGATGGGATTTTCGCCTAATCCGCTTGCGCGCGGACTGAAAGGCGGACGGACTCATACGATCGGGCTGATCGAAAGTTCACTGCAGAACGAAGTCCGGCGTCAGGAAGTGGTGAATTTCACCAATCTTCTTGATGAAAGGAACTACAGGCTTTATGTCGCCTATTACAAGGGCGAGGAACGGCTGCTCCGGATTGCCTGCGACGATCTTCTTTCGCGCGGCTGTGACGCCCTGATCATTTCCGGAAAAATGACGGAAGAAATGTACCGGACCATTGCCGAGATCAGGGACCCTGTCATTATCGTCACTTCTTCTCCTGAAAGCCTGAAAATGGAAGGGGAAATCTTTTTCGATCACGGCAGCGGAACCCGTGAGGCGATTGAACACCTCATTTCCCTGAAACACCGCCATATCCGGATGATCGGAAAGGAATGGGACGGATTCAACGCTGATCTGCGGGCGATCACTTTTCTGGAAGTCATGAAACAGCATGGTCTCGGCGGCAAGGATATGCTTTGTATATTGGATGATGAAACGGATTTGACGGCGGATTTCATGAAAGCCTTTTTACGGAAAAATCCGGATTGCACCGCCATTTTCTGCACGAACGATTTCCTTGCGATGAGAGTCATCCAGTCCTGTTCGAAGCTTGGCATTCGGGTGCCGGAAGACCTCTCCGTAATCGGTTTTGACGACATCAGCTCGAGCGCCTGTTATACGCCCGCTCTGACGACGGTGCGGCAGCCCAACATGGAGGGGGCTCAGGCCGGTATCCAGCTGCTGATGAACCGGCTGGAAAATGAAAACAAACCGGTATGCCGGCACCTCTTGTCGCATCTGGTGATACGGGAAACGACGGCCGCTCCGCGCGTCCGGCCGTTGCCGGTGATGAAATGAATATTCATTCACATATCGTAAAAACGGAGAGAAAAATGAGAAGAAAAGAGTTTACATTGATCGAGCTCCTTGTGGTTATTGGAATCATCGCGATTCTGGCGGGCATGCTGCTTCCCGCCCTGAACAAGGCGCGAAACAGCGCGCAGGCGGCCAAATGCCTGGGGCATACCAAGAGTTTCGGCGTGGCGTTTTTTTCGTATACGGATATTTCAAACGGATACATGCCGGGACCGTTTACATATTACCCTTCGGGAAGTCCCATCGGGGGATTCTGGCAGGCCGTGTTTGTGAATATCGGACTTCTGCCGCTTCCTGTTCCGGATGTGGCATCCCCCGATCCGAAAGGGATATTCAACTGTCCTGCGGAAAAACGCCCGACTCTCGGCACTGCCAATGCATGGAACAGCTGGAAAGGTTCGCACTACGGGTTGAACCGTTATCTGAATCAGCAGTATGTATCCAACGCCTCGAGCGAGGCACGCATCGTCTGGCGTAAACTGAGCCATGCGAAGAAACCTTCCGTGACCTATTCCATCGGCGACAAATGGGAAGGCACCCTGATTGAAAACGGCAGTTATCCGCAGGCTGAACTTCGGGCGCGGTATCTGGTTCCGGGGACTCGCCATAACAACGCATGGAACGTCTCCATGCTCGACGGACATTCCGAATCCCAGAAAAAATATCCCCTGCGCGGCGTCGCTTCCGACTTCTCCGATTACGCATGGGCCCCAACCGACTGGTAAGGATCACAATGAAAAAACTGAAACTGTTTTCCATTCTCTCTCTCCTTCTGCTGACGGCTTTTTCTTACAGTGAAAATATCCAGGTGGAACCCCGGCGCGCGGCCATCATCCTGCCGGAGAATGCCGGGACCATCCGTCGTTTTGCCGCGCAGGAACTGCAATATCACCTGAAACTGACGACCGGAGTTCAGCTCCCGATCCTTCTGCGTCCGGAGAAGGGGATCTATCCTTTTTATCTGGAGGCGCCCGCGGGAGTGTCGTTGAAAGGGCTTGCCCGCGAAGAGGCCCGCTGGCTGGTGACGCCCGAAGGAACGTGGCTGTACGGAGAGGATTATCAGGAGATCCCCTCGAGAAAGGCCGATGACTTCACTCCGGTCTTCGCCAAATCTTCCCGCACGGGAACCTTGTTTGCCGTTTATGATTTTCTGGAAAGAGAACTTGGCGTCCTCTGGCTGGAGCCGGGCGAAAAAGGAATCGTACATCCGGCTGAACCCGTTCTCAAGCTTGCCGTCGGAAACGGAGCCTGGTCTCCGGGCGCATTGATCCAGCGTCAGATCCGTTCCGGTTACTCGAACTGGGCAAAATACAGCACGAAGGAGGCCCCCTCTCTGCCTGAAGCGTTTCGTCAGGACCGGAAACAATATGAGTCCGCCGCTGAAGAGGTCCGGCTCTGGCTCAAGCGTCAACGCATGGGGAACAGTTCGCCATTGAGTTACGGACATGCCTTCACCCAGTGGTGGGAGCTTTACGGAAAGAAACATCCGGAATATTTCGCCATGCAGACCGACGGCGTCCGGCGTCCGGAATACCCCGTCCAGCCGGACCGCAGCAAGCTCTGTGTCAGCAATCCGGAGGTGCATGACCGGATCATCGCGAACTGGCGCGCGGAAAAGAATCCTTCGTCGGTCATCAACGTCTGCGAGAACGACAGCGCCGGCTACTGCCGCTGTCCGGCGTGCCTGAAACTCGATGCTTCTCTGGCGGGAGAAAAGTTTGCCGACAACCTTTCCGACCGCTATGTCTGGTTTGCCAACGCGGTCCGGCGCAAGGCTTCTGAAGGCGATCCCGATGCGTCCGTCATCATGTATGCCTACTCCTGCTACCGTTTTCCGCCGCGTCGCGAAAAAGTCGATTCCCGCGTGATTATCGGCTTCGTCCCGTCGATGATGGAACTCGATCAGGTGGACCGGATGTACCGCGACTGGAAGGCGGCGGGCGCGAGCCAGCTTTTCCTGCGTCCGAACGATCAGCATGTGAACACCGGACTGCCCATGGGATTTGAAAAACAGCTGTTCGACCATTTCCAGCTCGGGATCAAAAACGGCATCATCGGCACGGACTACGATTCCCTCCACAATTTCTGGCCCGCGACCGGGTTCTCCGACTACATCCTGGCGCGTGCGCACACCGATCCCGCGAAATCCTTCGAACATTGGGAAAAAGAATACTGTTCCGCCTACGGACCGGCCGCGGACAAGGTCCGGGATTACTACCGCTACTGGCGGCAGAATATCTGGGAAAAGCGTCTTCTCCCGAACCGGAAGATGATTCAGGAGCGCGGACGCTACGGCAATTTCCGCCGCGGTCTGATGTGGGACATCGGAAAGTATTATACGAGTGATGATTTCGACAAAACCGACGCCATCCTCGCCGATGCCGCCAAAGAAAAACTCTCCGGTCCGGAACGGCGGCGTCTGGAAAACCTCCAGCTCGCCAACCGTCACGCACGGCTCGCCTGGCAGGCGTTGTCCGCCGCCGGATCCAAAAAGTTTCTTGCCGGACGCCAGCTGCTTGAATTCCGCGAGAAACATCGCGACGACCTGAATTTCGACTGGGGCACGCTGCTGAAAATAGAAGCGGAATTCGGAGACGTGACCGGAATCGTCGCCGCCGCAAAGTTTCAGGAATACAGCGACGTGGTCGCCCTTCCTATGAAATGGCATTTCCGGATCGATCCTGAAAATGTCGGATTGCGCGAGCATTGGGAAAACACCCCCATACGGACCATACGCTCCACATGGGATCCCATTTCCGTCAACTCCTGCTGGGAGAATCAGACGCTCAAAGAAACGCCTGCGAAATTGAAAGAGCAGCTCAAGAATTATGACGGAATCGGCTTTTATGCCCAATCCGTCAAGGTTCCCGCCGACTGGAAGGGAAGTCCGATATTCCTCTTCTTCGGCGCGGTGGACGAATCCGCGCAAGTCTTCCTGAACGGCAAGCTCGCGGGAGAACACCTGTTCAAGAATTCCAATGACTGGAAGACACCGTTCAGCATTCGCATCGATCCCCTGATCGATTGGAATGTTCCGGTTCAGACTGCGGTTGTCCGGGTGGAGGACAAGTCGGGTTCCGGAGGCATCTGGAAACCGGTTTTCCTGGTCCGTAAGATACCGTCGGGCGAAGAGAAAAAATGACCGCGTCTCAAGGTCGTTTCGCGCACGGATTCGAAACTCCGCTTTTTTGAGTCGTCCGGAGAGCTCCTGACTTATTTACGCCGAGAAAATCTCCGGGATTTCTGTCTTTTTATTTCCATTTTTGGGTTATCCGCCCTTTCTGCATTTTCCGATTCCTTTCAACGCAAAAGAAAACGCATTACGGCTTAAAAGTTTTCAGCTCGGCGGGAAACGTCTGATTGCCGTCGGAAACTTTTGGTAGAGGGGCGAATGTTTCTTCAAACTCCAACTTAATAATCTCGTGCCGGAAAAAAGGTATGGCGTCCAGCGTCTGGAGGACGACCGCATATTCGCCGATGATGCGACGGTATTTTCCAAAGAGGTGAAAATCGC
>CAYWZD010000366.1:0-2355 GCA_964462755.1 uncultured Victivallales bacterium
TGGTAAACGGTTCCTTTTCCCACTCGGATGCATTCGGCTTTTTCTTTGGCTTTCGACATGATTGACCTTTCCCTGTGACCCATACGACTTCTTATGATGAAATATAACGCAACGGTGGGTCAAATCAAACTGCCGATGCCACCTAATGGCACCTTTTAGGGGAAAAATGGGCGTAAAAATGGTGCTCGAGGGGAGACTCGAACTCCCACGGATCGCTCCACTAGCACCTCAAGCTAGCGCGTCTGCCATTCCGCCACCCGAGCAAAAGCTTCTCGCCATATACCATGGCTGAAACAGGCTTTAATTTACACGAGAATCCAGGTTTGTCAAGTAGAAACTCGAGTTTTTTTGGCTTTTTTCATCCAGATTCAAATCCTGAGGATTTTCACGGCAGCAGATGCGCACACTCACCACAGGAAAAAGCCATTCCAGAATGGGCCGCCCTTCCCCCAGAAACCAGGAGTTGATCTCACGTCCCGTGGAAATATCCTGGAGGCAGACCCAGGAATCCTTTCTCAGGTAACGGCAGAGGGTCAGGCGCTGTTTTCCGCACAGTTTCACCAGCACGGAACAATCGTCCTGAAGATAATCGTTTTCCATGAAGAATACAATCACCTCCTGGGGATTTCCCAGCACCGTCATGGAATCCGCGAGCAGAACCGCATAATATTTGCACCCGGACTTCCCTTCGTAAGCGACGTGGGAAGAAGCCTTCTGTGACGCATAGCGTTCCATATTCTCGAACGGAAGTTCAAACCGAAGCAAATCCTGTTCGTTCATCAGTGGAACGGACAGGACTTTCAAGCCTTCATCATCGATCCCCTTGTAATATTTCTGCCGGATTTCCCCCACACTCATTCCGGGGAAATGCCGGATGAATTCATCCTCGAGAAACGGATATACCCTTTCGCACCAGATGTCTGTGGAAATGCTTTTTATTTTTCCATTCAGCCAGAATAAAACAGTACTGTGGGAAACCCCCAGCAAGCGACTCAGATGAAGAACACTTCCCTGCTTTTTTACAGCGCTCCACAAGATTTTTTTTATATTTTCATCGATCGTTCTCATCGTCTCCCATCCTCGTATTACATAAAGGAGTCATATTCATAATATATAATATATACCGATAAACACATTATTTACAAGTTTTCTTTAGTATATTTTTCAATATTTTTTATTTTCGGCTTGAAATTATTTACAACAAACACAAATTAATTGTTTCCCGGAAACATTATTCCACAGTCACAAATTCTAAATTAAAAAGAACTGTTTTTTATTTTACGGAACAAATAACAAACAAAAATAAACAAATATAATCACAAACAGCTTGTAACAAGCTGCTTAAGATGGAATGAAATGTTCCAGTTTTTGTCGTGACGGCCAAATACTCCACTGGAAACGCTGTTTTTATTTGACGCTCCGACCATTGTCAACAACCAAAAAAGGAGGTTTCATATTATGTTCGGATGTCACAATTGCGGGAAAAATCCGCAAAAAATCACCAGTTTTGAAAAAACGCCCTGCGCCAATTGTCGTGCGGCTCAAGACCCACGCCTGCTTTCCTATTACAGTGCCGACCCGGCCGTTTCACGAAGTCTTCAGGTCATGCATCCCGCATACGAGGAAACGGATGAGATCGACCTGAAAAAGAAATTGTTCTCCGCCCTGTCACAGGCGGTCATGCTGATGATTTCACTCAAGGAAAGGTATCCGGAGACCTACCGGATCGTGGAAGCAAAGATGGGAAACCCAAGTCTGTCCTATTCCGAACTGGCGAGGATTTTCGACTGCAAGAAGCAAAACATTCTCTATCATCTGAAGCGGGCGGTTGCCCTATGCCCGGAATTGAGCTGCGTAATGATCGTTGATTCCCGGTTTTCAGCCGGGCGCCGGGCGGTAAGCCGTCCGGTTTCCTCCGCGTATGGGTACACGGGAAGCCTGCGGAAGGGGTTCAAATGCCAGAATTACGGAAGGATTGTCCATTCCCCTTCCCCGAAGACATCCTGCCTATGAAAAACAATGTTTTTCAAATGCCCTGGCGATATGCGTTGATCGCTTCTTTCAGTTTCCGGGCTTCCGATCCCGCTTTCTGTGCAAAATCCTCGCCGGACGAGGCGAAAATAATGCCGCGGGAGGAATTGATCACAAGGCCCGTCTTGTCCGCGGTGAGACCGAACTTCAGGACACCTTCCAGATCGCCGCCTTGCGCACCGACTCCGGGGACCAGCAGAGGAATGTTTCCGACGATTCTCCGGATTTCCCCCAGTTCCGCCGGGAAAGTGGCTCCGGCGACCAGCATGGTGTTGCCGTTGTAGTTCCACGGTCCGGCGACCAGCGCGGCAACGTGTTTATACA
>CAYWZD010000366.1:2455-4597 GCA_964462755.1 uncultured Victivallales bacterium
TATGCCATGGTCATCGCCAGGTCTTCATCGGCGTTCTGGCCTTCGTAACAGGCAATCTGCGGCTTGTAGCAGCAGACCTGATCGCATGTGGCGTCGATGATGGCTTTGTTGAACTCGAAAATCGGGTTCTTGAGAGACTTCACACAAGGCGGGAGCTTGGCAAGATCGGGGTCCAGACCGACACAAACCAGAGAATTATTCTGTTTCCACGCGCAGGCAAGCTTTTCAATGAAAGACATGGCTTTTATTCCTTTTTCAGTTTGGCTTCCGCCGTCTGAAGAGGCTGCGGCAGGAATTCCACATATTCAATATAAGACAGAGAGGAGCTTTTGGTGTATTGGGAGTTGGTCGAGAGAGTAAGCACGATCTTTCCGGTCACTTTTCCTGTGGCGGAAAGCGCCTTGTAGACGTCGCATTCATCCACATACCAAGTCCCCAGTTTATCGCTCTTGTTGCGGATGCATTTCCAGTTGACGCTGATCGCTCCCATTCCATACTGGGCGGAGCCGGTGGCATCCTTGGGAGTATTGCCCTCCCACCGGAAAGCAACACTGGTCTGGGAAAGAAGACCTCCATATCCGACATAGATTCCAATCGGCTGGTCGTCTTTCGAAGCCTCACGTCCATCGGCGCCGTTCGGGATACGGTCCACCCGCCACTTCCAGCGCATGATCGGATATTTCTTGAGGTCGACCTTGGAGATATCGAACAGAAGCGTACCGGTTCCCTGTTTGGACTCCAGCTTCAGGACCTTCACGCCGTCCAGCGTGACCACCTTGTAGGAAGCGCCCGGAGTCCCCAGTTTGCCGCGATAGACCCAGCCCGTTACGGACTTTCCGTCATTGGTGCGATTGGTAAAATCAATCCGCATGCACGGCTTGTTGTCTTCCGCGTCCGCCGACATCCAGGAGGAGATGGCTGCCAGAATCACGCAGGCGATGGGTTTCAAACATTTTCTCATGGGTGCTCCTCTATTCTTTCAGGTTGGCTTTCCTTCTGTATTCATGATATTTGCCCAGAATGTCCTCCACATACGAACGGGTGGACGGAATGGTGATCCGTCCCTGCATGGAGGCATTCGGATCGGCCGGCTTCCAATCATCGGCACGGCGCGCCCCCGCATTGTACTCGCAGAGGGCAATCGCCACCGAATCGCGGTAAAACCGGTTGCGTCTCAACGCTCTTCCCAGATACCAGGAACCGATCTCAATGTTCAGCGCCGGATCAAACAAGGCGCCGCGTGACGGGGCATCGAAGCCGCGGGCTTTGGCCCAGTCGACCGCCGAGAAGTCCGGCCGAATCTGCATCAGGCCGATCTCCCCTTTCAAACCGCGCGCAGTGCGGTCAAAACGACTCTCCCGCCAGATCACAGCCTTGACCAGGTAAGGATCCACTCCATTCCGGAGCCCGGCCGCCTGAATGATCTCGTCATACTTTGTCTCGCGGGAAAAATAATCCACAACCTTTTCCACAACCCGCCAGAGGAAGAATGCCACACAAACGGCAAAAACAGAAATCAGAAACAGCAGGAGGAGATAGGTGCTCTTCTTCCTCCGGCTGTCGCCTTTCTGGACGCCGTATGCCAACATGTCGAAACCCCCTTTTTCATTCGGACGGATTCTGTCAGGACTTCGCCGCCTCCCGCGCAGCCGTTTCCGCTTCTCTGATTTTCGCGGCCTCGGATTGCAGACGCTTGAAAGTCTCTTCAAATTTCAGTTCGGGAGGAACCGGAACAATCCGCAGTTCGCGGAGCTGTTTCATTTCCGCTTCGGCGGGCGCGTTCATCATCAGGTCCTGCGCCTGCTGGTTCAGCGGGAACGCGATCACTTCACGGAGATTCGGCTCGTCGGCCAGCAGCATCACCATCCGGTCGACGCCGGGGGCGATTCCGCCGTGCGGAGGCGCTCCGAGCTTGAACGCGTGAATCATGCCGCCGAACCGTTCATCCACCACCGATTTATCGTAACCGGCAATCTCGAACGCCTTATACATGATGTCGGGACGATGATTCCGGATCGCTCCGCTCGAGAGTTCCACACCGTTGCAGACGATGTCATACTGATACGCATAAATATCCAGCGGAGACTTCGTCTGAAGAGCTTCCATCCCCCCCTGCGGCATCGAGAACGGGTTGTGGCTGAA
>CAYWZD010000367.1:0-4596 GCA_964462755.1 uncultured Victivallales bacterium
TCCAGCACGAATTTCCCGGCGCGGATCACTTCGTTGTTTTTCGGTTCCACCGCCCGGCCATCCGCAAGGAGACTCCATTGCAGGACCTTTTCCTCGCCGCCCTCCGAGTGTCCGGACCCGATGAATTTTCCTCTTTCCGGAGCCATGACCGTCCCGTAGAAGCCGGTGCGGGTTCCGATTTCGTAAGAACGATAGCGGATGGAGCGCACGGTGTGGCGGAGTTCCCCCGAGAACCGGATAGAGTAGTCTCCGGATTCCAGCGTGTATTCCGCCGCGGCGGCGCTTACGGCGCACGAACATGAAAGCAACAGCAGGGTTCGCAGCATTTTGTCTTATCCTTTCGGGTTGCCGGTGTTATTCAAACAGTCTTTTCCTCAATGCCTCGCCCTCGCCGGAAAAATAGTAGAGGCCTTCCCACGTAATCATCTTCTCCACATGGGGCGCGGCGTTGTTGATCTGCGCGACCACCCGGTCGGGCAGCGCGGGACACCGGGCATGGGCCGAGCCGATCGGCTCGCGCAAGTCGAACACTTCAATGTTGGCCCAGAGGTGAATCCGGTTCTCCGCACAGACGGCCTTCCAGTTCCGGTAAGCCTCGTCCTGATGTTCCAGCGTGATGCAGCTGCACCCGATCGAGTCCTGCGGCGCAAGGATGTCCAGCGGAACCCCCTGCAGAAACGCGTTCCAGGCCTCGGCCATGAGTCGCATTTTGCCGTCCGGGTAGTAGAACGTAGCCGGAGACATCAGGATCTGAAGGGACGGGTCGATCGACTTGATCTCCTGAAACAGCTCTCCGTACAATGAATGGAGAAACTCTTCACGCCGCGGGTCGCGTTCCCCTGTGAAGGCGGATTCCGGGGCGAAATAGAAGCCGTGGAACAGTCCCTTGTAGCGCATGAGCTCCTGAAAGCATTTGAGCTGTCGCCGCTTTTCGGTTTCCACAAGGTCGCGGTCCAGCTTGTCCATCCAGCAGGTCACGGAGCCGTAGCCGCCCAGAAACACTTTCAGGCCGAGCCCGGACGCCGCCTCGAGCATGGGTTCGATGACATTCCATCTCCGGTAGTTCCGGAACTCTTCGGAGGGGTAGTAGCATTCCTCCAGTTCATTCCAGAGCGCGGCCTGAAAAATGACTGTATCCATCCCGAGCTCCTTGAGCTTCCGGAGTTCACGCGTCCAATCCCGGACCGTGAACTCGAGTGTGCAAATCCCTTGATAGTTCGGCGGATGGGCGTAAATGAACGAGCCCGTAATGCGGTTTTTCAGAGCAAGAGGCGGATTCTTCCGGATGAATTCAAGGTTGGCGCGGACATGGTTCTTCCACCGTTCCAGCCCGTTTCCCCGGTGGCCCGGGGGCGGAAGGAACAGCTTGTGTCCGTCGATTTCCGAAATAACATACATGGCTTCTCCCTTTTTATAGACATGTATATATTATAGAACGGTTCCGGTAATAATCAATCCTGTTTTTTCAAAAAAACCGATTTTTTTATTCTTCAAGGACTTGACAACCGCGGCATTCCACATTATAATCATTGGCAACGAACAATTATACATGTATATAAAGGTAATGTCACATGAGCGCCGCAACCAAGGAAAAACATCGCCCCGCCTACCTCAGGCTGCGGGATGAGCTGCTGGACGAAATCAGGACCGGAAAAATCAAGAAGGGCGCACGCCTGCCCTCGGAAGGCGAACTCAGCCGCCAATACCGGATTCACCGCCACACGGTAAGAAGTTCCCTTCATCTTCTGGAGGAGGCGGAGGTCATCACCAGCCAGCCCGGAAAGGGATGGTTCGTCCGAAGCGCCGGAGAAGGCGATCCGGGGGAACGGACAAAAGTCATCGGCATTTACGGGGTCAGCCTGTTCTATATGCATAGTCCGATGATGGCGTTTCTGCTCAACACCCTGCTGAAGGAATCCCGGAAGAACAACTTCGAACTCCGCTTCCTCTGCACCCGCGATTTTTACGATCTGGTCGAAAAAGGCGTCGGAAAAGACCAGCTCGACTGGCTCCTGTTTTCCGGTCCGAATTCCTACCATCTGCCAAGTCTGAACGCACTGAAGGAGCAGAACATCAAGGTGTTCGCCTTCAACCGCAGGCTGGCAGGAACCCCCTTCCCTTACGTGACGACCGACCAGTATGCGGGAGCCCGCGAGGTATCCGGCCGTCTGGTCGCCGCCGGACATCGCAAGATCGGCTATATCGGGTCCGCCCTCAGCAACAGCAGTTATGTAGCGGAACGCTGGCACGGATTCTGCGACGCCTTGACGGACGCGGGCATCGAGGTCGAGGAAAGACGCGTCCTCCGGATTGCCGATCATGAGAAACATGCGGACGCCGTCTGGAAATTCATGGCCGAGAACAAGGACATGACCGCCCTCTATGTCGCCGGCGAAGTCTTTCACAACGCCGTCTTCGAGTATCTCTTCCAGAACCAGATGCGCATTCCGGACGACATTTCCATCGGGGCGTTCGACAAGGTCGATCCCGGATGGGGCGCTTCCATGAGCATCGTTACAGCCGAACCCCCGTTCGATGAAATGATCCGCGAAGTCTTCCGCCAGATGGACCGGATCGACCGGGGCGAAAAACCGGAGAGCCGGGTCTTTGTTCCGCACATCACGGACGGACAGAGCATCAAAAACATCAATGAAGTCAAACAAGGACCGTCATGAAAAAGACAGCCGTTCTCCTTCTGTTCTGGATCGCCGCCGCATTGTCGGCGCAAAATGCCATCCCCCCGCAGGGAGTCCTCCGGTTTCAGTCCGGCCCTTACTCGCTGATCCTTTCCGCACCCTCTGCTTTCACGCCCACGGCTTTCCGCTTTGAAGACACGGATCTACTGGCAAAAAGCGGGGCCAACGGAACCATCCTCTCCTTCCCCGGCGGCAAGATGCTCGGAGCCTCCACCGCCACGGAAAAAGTTGAAAAACTGTGTCTGATGCTGGACGGCAAGAAACAGGAAATCCGTGAAAACGGGCAATACGTCGGGAAGCGGATCGTTCTGGAAAAGGAAAGCGTCATCGGCGGGTACCGCTTCTACTCTTCCTATATCCTGACTCCGGACGGCCTTGAACTGCCGATCCGTTACCGCTGTGAAAACGATCAGAAACCCTCCTATTTCTACCTCTTCGCAATGGGATTTTCGCCGCAGTTCAGCGAGTATCTGACTCCTGCCGGAAAGTCCCCATTTCAGGCGGACGGCGGCTGGGGCCCGAACTCGGACTTTCCCTGGGCGGCATTGTATATGAAGTCCGCCGGAACGGGCGTTGTCCTGAGTTTTCCGCGGAAGATCCCGCTGGTCTCGCGGAAAAACACCTTCTGGGATCATAAAGTCTACAAGAAGTTCTATCTGTTTCATGCGGTTCCGGAATTCAAGCCGGGCAAGGAATCAACGGTCTATCAGATGAATCTCCGGGCATTCAAAGCCCCGGAAAACAAGTGGTCCGACACGGCAAAGGAGATCGCCGGAAAAATGAACGCCTTCACGAACGACAGCACTGCCCCCAAAGCCCCGGCCCCTGAACGGAAACTCAACCAGACCCCGATCCCGGATTTCGGGGACACCTCGAAAGAAGACTGGAAGACCAACCGGCGCGGCATCGAGGCGCTTTCGCCCGACTTCGTGCTGCCTCCGTTTGAAAATGTTCAGGCGGACTCCAACGGCGCAAAAGTCTGGAACCGCCGCTATGATCTGGACGGAAGCGGACTGCTTTCCAAAGTCCTGATCGGAAACGAGTCCTTCTTCTCCCGTCCGATGAACATGGATATGACCGTGAACGGTCAAAAAGTCACCTTCCGCCCATCCGGTTCCAAAATGCTCATGAACAAAAAGGGCCGGGCCGTTTTCGAACGGACCCTGACCTCTCCGGACCTCGATCTGAAAACCGTCACCACGATCGAATTCGACGGCATGGTCCGGGTCGACATGACCTTGATTCCGAAAAAGAAACTCTCTCTCGACCGTTTCTCCTATGCCTTCCATCTGCCCCGGAAAAACGCGTTGTTCACCCACTTCATCGGCGCGCCGAACTCGCATATTTCCATCATGATCCCGAAAGAATCATTCTCCATGCCGGTCCCGAAGGAAAACGGGGAATTTTTCCGGGAGCCCTTCAAATCGCTGGTCTGGTTCGGAAACCACGACAAGGGCTTCCTCTGGTTCTGCGGATCGGAACGGAACTGGTCGCCTCAGGATCAGTCTCTCCGGCCTTCCGCGCTGACCGCTTCCGCCACGGATAAGGAAGTCTCCTTCCAGACCGTCCCCGTGAGCGCCCCGTATGTCATTCAGTCTCCCGTCACCTATACCTTCGGTTTCTTTGCGACGCCGGTACGCCCGATGCCCGAAGGCTGGCGCAACTGGTTCTGTTCCACCCGCCGCGGCATCTATGACTCGGAAACCCGTCATGGCAAGGTCGGAACCCTCCCCATGATCTGGCCCGACGAATACCGCACAAATGGCGTTTCCATGCGGATCAAAGACACTCCCAAAGTGGAAAAGTGGATCAAAGAACTTCATGCAGCCGACCGACCGGCCTTGACCTACTGCGATCCGATCCGGGCCAGCATCGGACTCCTGAAATATCTGGATATGTC
>CAYWZD010000368.1:0-4595 GCA_964462755.1 uncultured Victivallales bacterium
CAACGGATTCCTGTCCTATTCTGAATCTGAATTATTTTTTCAAACATGTCAATGGGTTTCTCTTGTTAAAAAACTTTTTTTGAAAGTTTCATGGAATATTTTCAGTCGCAATAAAATATATCTCCGTCCGGAATCCGTGAAAAACTTCATCTTCCGCGATTTGTTTCAAGATCAAGAGAGTCGGGTATGCGGCGAAGTTCCATTTTCATTTTTCCGCGGGTGGATGGATTTTCACTTCGGCCCAGTGTTCTTTCCGGTCATTCATCAGGGGGATCGTCTGATCCGGCTGCTCCACCCCATCCACGCTTACAGACAGTGTCTCATTTTCAGACGGGGCTTGAATTATCGTGATGTGATAAACCGTCTCCCGATACCGATAATGCAGCTTGAAGCCTTCCCATTTCGCAGGAATGCACGGAGCGACGCGCAATTTATCGACTTCCAGATGGAGTCCCAGCAATGACTCCACAATCAACCGGTACATCCAGGCAGCCGAACCCGTATACCATGTCCATCCGCCGCGTCCGGTGTGCGGCTGAACCGCATAAACATCGGCCGCAACGACATACGGTTCGGCTTTATAGACGGCAATTTCAGCCGGCGTTCCGGCATGATTGACCGGATTGATCATGGTAAAGAGCTCCCAGGCACGCCGGGTGTCTCCCTGAAGCGAAAACGCCATTGCCGCCCAGATGGCGGCGTGCGTATACTGTCCGCCGTTTTCACGGATTCCGGGAGCATATCCTTTGATATAGCCCGGGTTCAGGGCGGACTTGTCAAAAGGCGGAGTCAGAAGCCGGACCAGCCCGTCCTTCTGGCAAACCAGTTGTTCATACAGCGAATCCATGGCCGTCTGTGAACGTTCACGGTCTCCGGCGCCCGAAATCACGGACCAGCTTTGGGCAATCGAATCGATCCGGCATTCCTGATTTTCGAACGAGCCAAGCGGGGAGCCGTCATCGAAATAGGCACGGCGATACCATTTTCCGTCCCAACCGTTTGCTTCAATATTGCGCCGGAGTTTTTCCGCTTCACTCACGCAACGTTCGCTGAAGGACACATCCTCTTGTCTGCGCACAATTCCGGCAAAGCTCATCAGCACATCATACAGGAAAAATCCAAGCCATACGCTTTCGCCTTTGCCGTGTTCTCCCACCAGATTCATGCCGTCGTTCCAATCTCCGGAACCGATGAGCGGAAGCCCGTGATCTCCGAATTTCAGGCCGTTCAGGATGCTTCGCACACAGTGATCGTAAAGGCTTGACGTTTCTTCAGAACAGACTGGAAGATCATAATAGGAGTCCTCTTCCGGCTTGACCGGACGCCCTTTGAGGAAGGGGACTGGTTCATCCAAGACTCCGGTGTCACCGGTGGACAGGACATAACGGCATACGGCAAACGGAAGCCAAAGATAATCGTCGGAACAATGGGTGCGGACCCCTCTTCCGAGGGGCGGATGCCACCAGTGCTGGACGTCTCCCTCCTGGAATTGACGGGCCGCACAACGGAGCAGATGTTCCCGTACGAGCTCCGGTCTTGCGTGAATGAGCGCCAGCACATCCTGAAGCTGATCGCGGAACCCGAAGGCGCCCCCTGACTGATATTCCGCATTTCGCGCCCAAAGGCGGCAGGACAGCGTTTGATACAGCAGCCAGCCGTTGGCCAGCAGATTCAAGGCCTTGTCGGGGGTTTCCAGATTGATTGCGCCGAGAGTATGCGCCCAGTGCTGCCACACTGCATCCAGCACCGCATACGGGGCGGTGGAACCCCGGAAACGATTGACCAGATTTCCGGCATCGGCCTTGTTCAATCCCGCCCCCAGCCTGAAAATGATCTCGCGTCCTTGTCCGGGGGACAGTTCGAAATTCACCTGAATGGCGGCGCAGGGATCCAGGACGGCTCCCACTTTTCCGGAGAGCCGCGAATGCGTCAAGGCGGAAGGAGAGCGCAACGTGCCGTTGCGTCCCAGAAATTCGCTCCGGTCGCCCGTTACGGTACGGGAAATGTCGTCCACGTCAAAAAATGCGATCCGCTTATGGAACTCTGTACTGTATGGATTGCGTGCGAAAAGGGCACCGGTGTTCTGGTCGATTTCGGTTATCACATGCATGGCTGTTTTGGAACGCAGGTCTCCCAGCACCCATTCGACATATCCGGTCGAGGAGAGACGGCGTGTACGGTCCGATTCATTGCGGATTTTGATTACCGTGAACTTGACAGCAGCATCAAGAGCTACGTAGACCCACAGTTCGGAACGAATTCCATGTTCCGTGTGTTCGAAGACGCTGTATCCGAATCCGTGCCGGGCGACATAAGGCGTGGAGCCGCGGCAGGGCAACGGCATGGGCGACCAGAATTCTCCGCTCTCCTCGTCCCGGAGATAAAACGCCTCTCCGCTTGAATCGCACACCGGATCGTTTTTCCAGGGGGTGAGCCGGAACTCGTGGGCATTCTCGCTCCAGGTGCAAGCGGAGCCGCTTTCCGAAACGACCGTGCCGAAGGAAGGATTGGCCAGCACGTTGATCCAAGGTGCCGGCGTTACATATCCGGGTGCCGTGGTAATGACATACTCGCGGCCGTCCGGTGTGAACCCGCCCAGGCCATTGTAGAAAGTCAGATCGTTGCGGGGCAATGGAACAACCGGAGGCGAAACCGGTTCCGGGGAAAGAGTCGTGTCCAGGAACGGGACCGTTATCTTCGCCGTGATGCGGCCGTGAAGCTGCTCTTCCAGTGTTCCCCGCCGGTCGGAGAGGATTGCACGGGCAGCCGTTTGGATCAGGACGCGGTCATCCTCCGCAATCTGTCCGCCCGGCCGCAGGAAAATGCCGCCGGGACGGTCGGCAACATTGGTTTCGAGGCCGGAAGCAATGAGTCCGTTGATCTGATCGTGAAGGAACTGCCGGTATCCGGCATGATCTTCGTTCCAGATGACCAGATCGACGAACAACCCTTTCAGACGCCAGTATGCGTGGGCCTGTATCAGCTGGCGTGCCAGCTCGATGTTTTCCGGATTTTCAATCCGCAGCAGAACGACCGGCAAATCTCCTGAAATGGCATATCCCCAGAGGCCGGACTGCCCGCGGCGGTTTTTGAGGATGATGTCGGGCGGCGCCCTCAACGAATTGTTCGCATAGAGGATCGAACCGGCGAGACGGGCATAGAGTTGTGCATCGGATTCGGAAGCGTTGAGCTGGCGCAAAAGCACCTGTCCATGAGTCCAGGCAAGATCGAAGACACGGTCCGCAATATGTCTGTCCTGATATTTATCAACCAATCCGAGAACCGTCTCGCGGGTTGTCCCCACACCCATGACCAGATCAATGGTTGTCGTTTTTCTGGGATTCAGAGTGATTCGGCAGCGAATAGCGACAATCGGATCCAGTACGGCCCCCTCATTCCCCTGAAGTTTTTCCGGATACCCCTCATCGTCGCCGAGAATTGCCCGGGGATTGGAAACCGTATTCCCGCGCCCGATGAACTTCACGCGGTCCGTTTCATAGGAAATTTCTCTGGCTTCTCCTCCGTGAACGGCCATCAAATGGAACATCCAAGGCTCATGTTCATCTTGTGCGCGCGGACGACGGGTACACAGAATCGCGCTTTGTCGATGGATTATTTCCGTCTGAACAAAAAGATTGCTGAACGCGGGATGCAGTGCGTCCGCGGCGGAAGGCGCCAGAACGACTTCCGCATAACTTGTGATATCGATGGTTCGGGGGATGCGCGCCCGGTTTGTGATCCGGACCCGCCGCAGTTCGATGTCGTCTTCCGGCGAAACAGCGATTTCCGTATAGGTCTCATAATCATGGTCCCGTCTGCGGAATTCAGCCCGTCCTTCCGAGAAAATGATTTCCATGAGGTCGGATTGTTTGAGCATCGGCTGATGCGCACTTGACCAGACCGCACCGCTGTCTACGTCGCGAATGTAACAGAACATGCCTTTGTCATCGAGGACGCTGTCTTCGCTCCAGCGGGTGACTGCGAGCTGATTCCAGTGGCTGTAACCTCCGCCCGCATTTGTTATCATCACATTGTATTTCCCGTTCGAAAGAAGATGCACTTCAGGGTTCGGAGTGTCGGGGCTGTCGAAAAAACGGATCGGCGTTTCCGGAACGCCGACCGCCGGATGATATTCGGGAATTTCCGTCGTATACGCATAAAACGCAGTCGCTTTCGGGATTCGTTCCTGAAGCAGCAATATCGCCGCCTGGAAGGAAGGATCCGACTCGAACCGTTTCTGCATCGGACGGTTCAGAAGAAGGCTTTCCAAAGCCAGAAGACTCATGCCCTGGTGATGGGCCATGAAGGATTTGACCACGGCGTTCGACTGGCCGTGCGGAAGATGCGACGGCGTATAGTCAATCGCCTCGTAGAATCCATATCGGCCCTCAAGCCCGTCTCTTGCAAGCTGTGCGAGATTATGGCATGCTTCTTCCGGCGCCAGCATCAGCGCCAGCATCGACGCATACGGCGCGATCACCAGATCATCGGCGAGTCCGCGCTTGAGTCCCAGCCCCGGCACGCCGAATGCCCGGTATTGATAATTCAGATGCGCATCGATCGCATTATATCCGCATTCGGAAATTCCCCAGGGA
>CAYWZD010000369.1:0-4573 GCA_964462755.1 uncultured Victivallales bacterium
TGATATTGTTCTTTGAATTCGGCAGGCCTTCCCGGACGATCCCGCTGCTCGGAATACAATGGATCAACCCCTCGGCCTCATAATGATGAACCGCTTTCTCAATGGCGGACCTTGTGGTTTTGCTCTGGGAAATCATATCCCGCAAAGAGGGAAGTTTGTCTCCCGGCTGGGTTCCGGTAATGCACCGGGCCAGATATGACCGGGCTTCCTCGATCTGTTTTTTCCGTATGCCGTTGCGGACTTTCACCATGAAAATGCTCCTCTTTCTGTTTCTAATTATAGGTTTTACCGGAGAAATGTCAATCATGGATGACGGCAGGAATATTCTTTTTTCTGAAAAAAAGATTCCGCGCTTTTTCAACCGTGCACAAACCGTGCGCCTTTCAATCCTGTGACCTCTATTTTGATTCCGGTTTTTCCCGCAAGGAGAAAAGACAGAAAAAAGACAAAAAAAATAGCGTAAACTGTTTTTTGACAACAATTTACGCACAGAACAAAAATCCGGGAAAAAGAATTTCTTTTCCACGGCGGTTCATTCTTTTCAGGGAGGCAACACCGCTATTTCCTGCGGCCGGGGAAATGATCCCCTCCCTGCCTCACTGTTTGGAGAACTGGTCCTTGCCGGCTCCGCATTCGGGGCAGACCCAGGTATCGGGAACTTTCTCCCAGGGGGTTCCCGGCGGAACGCCGTTATCGGGATCGCCCTTGGCCGGATCATATACATATCCGCAGACATCGCACACATACTTATCCATATCAATTTCCTCCGACTTGAATTTTCATCTGGTTTTTTCCGACAGTATTTTGCCGATCTTTTCGCCCAGTTCAAAACAGGCCTTCAGGTCGGCATCAGTCGGGACATACTTCACTTTGAGACCTTCCGAAACCAGCTCCGCCTTCATGGAGGAAAGCTGCTCGTTGATCTGGGCAACAGCCTCGCCGCTCCAGCCGTAGGAGCCGAAAGCCGCGCCCAGCAGGTTTTTCGGACGCAATCCCTTGACGTAGCAGAGGACATCCGCCACCACGGGATACATCTGGTTGTTGAGAGTGGGCGAACCCACGATCAGGGCGCCCGCACAAAGAATGTCGGTGATCACCTCGCTCCGGGAACGGGCGTCCATGGAGATCAGCTTGACGCCGGTCCCGCTGGAACGGAGCCCGTCGGCGATCGCCGTCGCCATCTTTTCCGTGCTGTGCCACATGGTGTCGAAAACCACCACGGCGCGGTTTTCGGGTTTCTGTTCGGACCACTTCTTATACATCTCGAACGGTTTCGCAAGCAATTCCCCGCGCCAGACCGGTCCGTGGTCCGGAGCGATGATCTCCACATCCAGTCCAAGCCCCGGAAAATCTTCCAGAAGTTTCTGGACCTGAGGCGAATAAGGAAGCAGGATATTCGCGTAGTATTTCCGCGTTTCCTGCCTCAGCACGGTCAGGTCGTTTTCATCCGCGAACAGTTTGTCCGTGGCGAGATGCATGCCGAAACCGTCCTGCGAAAACAGGATTTTCTGTTCTGGAATATAGGAAAACATACTGTCCGGCCAGTGCAGCATCCTCGTTTCGACAAACTTCACGGTCATGTTGCCGAGGCTGATTTCATCGCCGGTTTTCACGGCGGTGAGGCTTCCGCCGATGCGGAAATGGGCGTCGAGAGCCTTCACTCCCATCACGGATGCGAAAACTTTTTCCGGATGAATTTCCGCGATCACCTCCGGCAGCGAGCCGGAATGATCCATTTCCGCATGGTTGGAAATGATGTAGTCGATCCCCTTCGGATCCCCGATCACGGATGCGATCCGCTGAAGCATCTCTTCCTTGAAAGAGGCCTTCACCGTATCGATGAGCGTAATCTTGTCCGCCAGAACCAGATAGGCATTGTAGGTGGTTCCGCGACCGGTCTCGTACCCGTGAAATTCCTTGAGATTCCAGTCGATCGCACCAACCCACCAGACCTTTTCCGTGATCTGTACGGCCTTCAGATAGTTTTCCATAATTCCAGTTCCATCAATCCTTTACTTCACTTCGAACTTCCACAGTCCGTGGACATTGCAGAATTCACGGACAATCATGCCCTTCTGGAGGGGAACGTAAAATTCAGCGGAAGGCGTATCTCCGGGCTTGAGATATTTACGGTTCACATAGGAACCGTTTTCGATCTCAATCCATTCGATGTAATGGTTGTCCACCATCGGATGAAGCGTGCTTTCGCCGACGACTACTTTCGTGCCGCTTCCGAGCTGGGTCGGATACGGGACATGTTTTTCGGTCTTGAATTCAGCGGTCTGTTCCGGCATCAAATTCATGGGCTGGCCGCAGCAGAGAACGGGCGACGGACAGCCGCAACCGGTCAGAACTTCGATCGTAAGTCCGCAGATCTTGCATTTATAGACTTCGGGTTTCTTCATAAAAGCCCCCTTGTTATTTGGTGTCGGAGCCGATAGAGACAGGCACATCCCGTCCCATTCGCCCGACTATCTTCTGCTTAACAGAGCGCCGGATTCGGAAAAATCAAGCTGAAAACAGTTTTTTTTTGATGAAATCAGCCTCAAAGATGCGTCAAATCCTGCTTCCCGAGCGGGTAGACATTGAACCCTATTTCAAACAATTCCTTGTGGTTCAGAATGTTGCGTCCGTCAAAAAGGAAGGCCGGTTTCTCCATGAGAGAAAAGATTTTCCGGTAGTCATACGAAGTAAATTCCTTCCAGTCCGTCACAAGCGCGATCGCATGGGCGCCCTTGACTGCCTCGTATGGGTCCTGGCAGTATTCGATGGTCCCCTTGGTCCCGGCCATATCCTGTTTCGCATTTCCGAGGGCCTTCGGATCGTGAATGGCGAGCGTGGCGCGTTCCCCCAGCAGAAGTTCGGAAATATAAATGGCCGGAGATTCACGAGTGTCTCCGGTGTCCGCCTTGAACGCGAATCCGAACACGGCGATCCGCTTGCCGGAAATCGTGTTGAACATGTTCTTGACGATCCGTTCCGCAAAACGCCGTTCCTGATATTCGTTCATCAGGACAACCTGTTCCCAGTAGGCCGCGACTTCGTGCAGATTGCAGCATTCGCAGAGGTAAACCAGATTCAGGATGTCCTTCTTGAAGCAGGAACCGCCGAAACCGACGCCTGCCCGGAGGAACTTGGACCCCACCCGGGAATCCATGCCAACCGCGTGGGAAACCTCCGAAATGTCCGCTCCGGTCTTTTCGCAGAGGGCGGAAATGCTGTTGACCGAGGAGATGCGCTGGGCAAGCATGGCGTTGGAAACCAGCTTGGACATTTCGCTGCTCCAGACATTCGTCGTCAGGATCTTTTCGCGGGGAACCCAGTGGGCGTAGATTTTCACCAGTTCCTCCAGCGCCTCATGGCCCTCGGGCGTAATCATGGAGCCGATCAGCACACGGTCGGGATTTTCGAGGTCGGCCACCGCCGTGCCCTCCGCCAGAAATTCCGGGTTGGAAAGCACCGTGAAGTTCAACCCCTTGGTGTTGGATTGCAGAATCCGGTGGATCGCTTCCGCCGCACGCACGGGCAGCGTGCTTTTTTCCACCACGATCTTATCCTCTCCGGCCTGTTCCGCGATCAGACGGGCCGATTTTTCCCAGAATTGGAGGTCCGCGGCTTTCCCGGCGCCGGACCCGAACGTTTTCGTGGGCGTGTTCACGCTGACAAAGATGATGCGGGCTTCGCGGATGCCTTTTTCCACATCGGTCGTGAAAAAGAGATTGCGTCCGCGCGATTTTTCGACCAGTTCCCTGAGACCCGGCTCATATATGGGAAGGGTATCCGAATTCCAGCCAGCGATCCGCTCTGCGTTGATGTCCGCGACAGTCACTTTATAATCCGGACATTTGGCGGCAATCATCGCCATGGTGGGGCCGCCGACATATCCCGCACCGATGCAAAGAATACTTTTTTTCTCCATAACCCTCTCCCGATTTTCCTGTAATGTAACTCATTTTTCCAGGAATGCCAGCACCGGGGTGGAAAATGAACCATATTTCACCACGTCGCCGACGGAAAATCAGGCGGGCACGTCCCATACCGGAAAGCAGCGGAAAGGGACTTTATATTTTCTTCAAGAGAAGTTCCACGGAACTCAGCATGTTCACCGTTTCGGGTTCGTTGAATTTCCGGAACGCCTGCTGTTCGCCATCCCCGAGAGTCGCAAGATCGCGCCCGTCCCGAAGCAGCGACTCCGGACGGCTGACACGTCCTTCAATGTTCGAGATCCCGGAAGGAACATACCGTGCGTCGGCCGTTTCGATCTCCAGATACATCACTCTTGCTCCAACGCACTTGCCCATGTCGTCGATCCGCACGGCTTCCGGCTCTCCGTCCATTTCGAAAGGATATTGCGCACGGAATTCACCGGACAGCTTGTATTCACCAAAGAAATTCGCCTCGACCCTCTGCCAGGACGAGGAGTTCCTGTAGCGGACGAAAAACCGCAAAGCCGTGGTTTCACGCGGATAGCGGACGCACAGAAACGCATTGTATCCGCCCGGACGCCGACGCGGCAGCTCCTTCACCATTTTTTCCAGAGCGTCCAGCGTTCTGCGGGGATTCATCCGGTCGG